>WTAX01000046.1 GCA_013139395.1 Gammaproteobacteria bacterium
TTGAAAACTCTAGACATTTGATATCCTTGTATGCTTTAAAAGAAAAAATGAAAATTGATTATAGTGACATAGTTACCTGTACCATAAAGTTATAAAGGTAATTACGCACAAAAGCATTTATTCCAACTAACTATTCAGGAATAAATGCTAAGAAAAATTACTCTTCCGTTGGCGTATCATCAGCGGGAGGCTGTTGCTCAGATGAAGGCTGTTCACCAGCTGATGGCTCTTCGTTAGCTGAGGGCTCTTGATCAGCTGAAGGCTCCTGATCAGCTGAAGGCTCCTGATCAGCTGAAGGCTCTTGATCAGCTGAAGGCTCTTCACCCTCAAAGTCTTCATCATCACTAACAGTTTCACAAACACGTTCGATTTGAACCAGTTTTTCGTCTTTGGTTAATCGAATCAGACGAACACCCTGGGTATTTCTACCGACAATTGATATTTCAGTTGAGCGAGTACGAACAATAGTGCCGCCATCAGTAATGAGCATAATCTCACTGACTTCATCAAGCAGGCAGGCACCTACCATAGAACCATTACGTTCTGATGTTTTGATAGCGAGCACACCCTTGCCACCACGTCCTTTAGCAGGATATTCAGAAATTCTGGTACGTTTGCCATAACCATTTTCAGTAGCAGTCAGTACATAACGGTCTTCACATTCTGGCGGCACAACAATCAGCGAAACGACTTGATGATTATCCGGCAGATTCATTCCCCTGACACCAATAGAAATACGAGATAATGAACGAATGAGTGACTCATTGAAGCGGGTTGCCTTGCCTTCAGAGCTGAACAGCATGATGTCCTGCTGACCATCGGTTAATTGCACATCAATTAATTTATCACCTTCACGTAATTCAATCGCCCGAATACCATTGGCTCTGGGGCGAGAATAATCAAGTAATGGCGTCTTTTTAACTGTGCCATTCGCTGTGGCCTGTAAAATAAACTGACCATCAACAAATTCTTTAATAGGCAGAATGGCATTGACTCTTTCATCTTCACCTAAAGGCAGAAGATTGATAATAGGACGACCTCTGGAACCACGACTTGCCAACGGTAACTCATAGACTTTCTTCCAGTAAACCTGACCGGCATTGGTAAAGCATAAAATCGTATCATGACTCGAAGCAACAAACAGCTTATCAATAAAATCTTCATCTTTCATTGAAGTCGCTGATTTACCACGACCACCACGACGCTGTGCAGCATAATCCGCCAACGGCTGAGTCTTAACATAGCCTTCATGAGATAAGGTAACGACTCGATCTTCTTCAGCAATCATATCTTCCATACAGAGATCATCTTCTGATTCTCTGATTTCAGTACGACGTTCATCACCATATTGATTCAATACAGCTTCAAGCTCTTCACGAATTATGCCCATCAATACTTCATGACTACCTAAAATAGTGAGAAACCATTTAATCTTTTCAATAATTTCTTTATATTCATCAACAATCTTGTCAATTTCAAGCCCCGTTAAACGGTGCAGACGTAAATCAAGAATCGCTTGTGCCTGAACCGGTGATAAATGATAGCCATCATCAAATAAACCGTATTGCGCTTCCAGCCCATCAGGACGTGATTGTTCACCGCCCTCTGATAATAATTCTCTGACTAAACCCGGTTCCCAGGAATTATTGATTAATTTATCTTTGGCTTCCTGAGGATTAGCAGACTCTTTAATCGCTTTAATTAATGGATCAATATTGGCCAGAGCAACGGCCTGACCTTCAAGAATATGAGCACGCTCACGTGCTTTTCTCAGTTGATAAACCGTACGGCGATTAACGACTTCACGACGATGACGGATGAACTGTTCGATTAATTCTTTTAAATTAAATAACTTAGGCTGACCATCAACCAGCGCCACCATATTAATGCCGAAAACATTCTGCATGGCAGTATGTTTGTAAAGATTATTGATCAGCACATCGGCAGACTCACCGCGTTTGGTTTCAATAACCATACGCATACCGTCTTTATCAGACTCATCACGAAGTTCAGATATGCCTTCAAGTTTCTTTTCTTTGACCAGATCAGCAATGCGTTCTAATAAACGAGCCTTATTAACCTGATACGGTAATTCAGTAACGACAATACGCTCACGGCCACCTGACATTTCTTCAATTTCTGTACGGGCACGAACACGGATACGACCACGGCCAGTATGATAAGCTTCATGAATACCGCGAGAACCGTTAATAATACCTGCCGTTGGAAAATCCGGACCGGGTATCAATGCAATTAAGTCGGGTATAGTAATTTCAGGATTGTCAATAAAAGCCAGACAGGCATTAACGACTTCCGTTAAATTATGCGGCGGAATATTGGTCGCCATACCTACTGCAATACCAGAAGAACCGTTAATCAATAAATTGGGTATTTTTGTCGGCAGTACTTGCGGCTCATGCTCAGATTCATCATAGTTGGGATTGAAATCAACGGTTTCTTTGTCGATATCAGCCAGCAGCTCATGAGAAATTTTGGCCATACGCACTTCGGTATAACGCATTGCTGCTGGTGAATCACCATCAACTGAACCAAAGTTACCCTGACCATCCACCAGCATATAGCGCAGGGAAAAATTCTGTGCCATACGTACAATAGTGTCATAAACGGCGGTATCACCATGAGGGTGATATTTACCTAACACTTCACCGACGATACGGGCGGATTTTTTATAGGGTTTATTAAAGTCCATGCCAGCTTCGTGCATGGCATAAATGACTCGACGGTGGACTGGTTTCAGGCCGTCACGGACATCGGGAAGTGCTCGTCCTACAATTACGCTCATCGCATAATCCATATAGGACTGCTTCATCTCCTCCTCAATATTGATATGGAGGAGTTCTTTTGCAAAATCTGACATTGAGTGCTTATATTTCCATTTTGTTTCTTGCTTATTATCTTTCTTGCTATCTTAATTCTTGTTTTAGTTAAAATAGCATGAGTTAAGATAAGAAGTTTTTGTGCAACTTTTGTACAAACAGGCGAACTCTAAAACTTTATTATTCTAGCACAGTTCCATACTGTATGTGTTCTTTATTGGCACTAAAGTTTAGATAAATAGTTTATGATAATAGCTTAGATAATTTTTTATTTAATCAACATTAGCCATCATTACTTTAATTTTTTCAAAATCAGGGTTCAGAACCACACCTTTTTCAGTAACGATGGCATCTACGAGCTCTGCCGGCGTCACATCAAAGGCTGGATTTCTTGCCTGTGCGCCGATTGCTGCTACATGCTGTCCGCTGCAGGAAAGCACTTCATCAATGGAGCGTTCTTCAATAGGAATATCATCACCACAGCTAATATTCATATCAATTGTCGTAGTGGGCGCAGCGACCATAAATTTAATACCATGATGTCGAGCCAAAACTGCCAGAGCATAAGTACCGATTTTATTTGCCACATCACCATTAGAGGCAATGCGGTCAGAACCGACTATAATCCAGCGAATCGGTGTATCCGTTGCCTGTGAGGTCTTGATCATATGCGCAGCAGCACCCTCAACTAGTAGGGAAACAGGAATATCCTCCTGTACCATTTCCCATGCCGTTAAGCGGGCACCCTGCAGCCAGGGACGAGTTTCATCGGCATAAACAAGAGAGATTTTATCCTGCTCAAAGGCACTGCGGATCACCCCTAATGCCGTACCATAGCCGCCTGTCGCCAGAGCACCGGCATTGCAATGAGTCAGTACCGCACATTTACCTTCTATTAGCTGCGCACCGAGATTACCCATTTTTACATTGGCGGCAATATCATCCTCATGAATTTGTTTTGCTATGGATAATAAGGTTGCCGCAGGATCGGCCACCGCTAGTCCTTTTATGACTTCACGCATTAAATCTATTGCCCAGAACAAATTAACCGCAGTGGGTCGTGACTGAGCAAGTATTTGCAGATCATCTTCAATAGCCTGCTGCCAATTATCCGCATTATCAGCAAAGCGTGCTCTGGCAGCAATGACAATACCATACGCCGCGGTAATACCTATTGCAGGCGCACCACGTACTACCATATCGGTAATTGCCTGCGCAACTTCAGTCACATTATTTAAGCTGATATAAGTGTGCTCTGCGGGTAACAAACGTTGATCCAACAGTTGCAGCGTATCATCCTGCCAGATTATGGGTTTAATTGAGTCATAGGCCTTAACGGTCATTTTTTTACCTTTTCATTAAATATTTTGTGCTATATCTTATAATCAATTGGCTTCAAGATGTAGACTGGAGCTTCAAAATAGTGATAATAATTAATTAAATGAAACTGTATAGTAAGTTAATACCGAGGCCCGTGTGCAGAAAAAAGTGCAGCAGCAAAAAGAACAAATACAAGTTGATACGATTATCCATGCCCGTTGGATCATACCTGTCGAACCTGATGAAACCGTTTATGAACATTATTCTCTGGTGATCCAGCATGGCAAAATTCTTGATATTTTGCCCGCTAAACGATGTCGTAAAAAGTATACAGCTCATACGGTACATAATTTAGAAACACATGCACTTATCCCCGGTTTAATTAATACTCATACCCATGCATCGATGAGTTTGATGCGTGGTATGGCCGATGATTTGCCATTAATGGAATGGCTGTCAGAGCATATCTGGCCGACAGAGGGAAAGCATGTTAATTATCAATTTGTAAAAGAAGGTACCGATCTCGCTATTGCGGAAATGCTCCGTGGTGGAACAACTACATTTAATGACATGTATTTCTTCCCTGATGCCGCAGCCAAATCTGCAGATGAAGCCGGTATTCGTGCCTCTATCGGGCTGATTATTATTGATTTTCCTTCTGCCTGGGCGAAAGACAGCGATGACTATCTTCACAAGGGCATACAATTACATGAACAATATCGCCATCATCCACTCATTTCCACCGCCTTTGCCCCTCATGCACCTTATACCGTTTCTGATGAGCCATTAGAAGAAGTAAAAACCTATGCTGAAAAATTAGACATCCCCATTCATATTCATTTACATGAAACACAGCATGAAGTTGATCAGGCTGTAGCAAATAACGGCATACGCCCTATTACTCGTATGGAAAAACTGGGCTTGCTGTCCCCGCTCCTGGTGGCCGTACACATGACACAGTTAAATGATGATGAGATAACATTATTAAAACGTCATGGTGTGAATATTGTCCATTGCCCCGAGTCCAATCTTAAATTAGCCAGCGGGTTTTGTCCCGTAGGAAAATTAAGCGCTAAAAAAATCAATATTGCATTAGGCACTGATGGTGCCGCCAGCAATAATGATCTGGATATGCTCAGTGAAATGCGTACTGCGGCCTTGCTTGCTAAAGGCGTTGCCGGTGATGCCTCAGTCATTCCTGCCCATACTGCTTTGAAAATGGCCACCCTCAATGGTGCTGTTGCACTGGGTCTTGATACGATTACCGGTTCCTTAACACCTGGCAAGGCGGCAGACATTTGCGCTATTGATTTACACAGACTTGAAACACAGCCTGTTTACCATCCTGTTTCTCAGATTGTGTATTCTTCTGGTCGTGATCAAGTCACTGATGTCTGGGTTCAAGGTAAACATTTACTTAATAATCGTCAATTAACCACTCTTGATGTTGAACAGATCACACAAAATGCGATTGAATGGGGCAAAAAAATCCATAATGATGGCGAATAATTAGATTTAAACGGTCACATTTATTGTATAATTGTAGCTGCAAAACACATTATTTATAAAAGCCGCTATCAGCTCAGGAACAAAAATGACTCATGCACAAAATCGGGTACAAGAAGATCAGTTTACCAATGTTGATCCCCTGGAAGTTGCAAAATTTGAAGCTATGTCTACACGCTGGTGGGATAAAGAAGGTGAATTTAAACCTTTGCATGACTTAAATCCTGCACGTCTGGAATACATTTCAAAAGGTACTGATGGTCTTTCTGGAAAAAAGGTGCTGGATGTCGGCTGCGGCGGCGGTATTTTATCTGAAAGCATGGCTCATGAAGGTGCTGATGTCACCGGAATTGATATGGGTGATGCCAACCTGACAATCGCCAGAATGCATTTATATGAATCAGGTGAAAAAGTCTCTTATCACAAAATAACCGTTGAAGAACTGGCCACAAAAGAAGCCGGCAGTTACGATGTTGTCACCTGTATGGAAATGCTGGAACATGTTCCTGATCCCGGCTCTATTATTAAAGCCTGTCAGCAATTAGTAAAACCTGATGGTCATGTATTTTTTTCAACCGTCAATCGTAATGCCAAGTCTTATGCTATGGCAATTATCGGTGCAGAATACATTATGAAATTATTGCCTAAAGGCACCCATGATTTCAAAAAATTTATTCGTCCTGCCGAGCTTGATCAATGGATCCGCGCTGCTGATTTAAAAACACAACATATCTCAGGAATGACCTATAACCCAATAACAGGCCATTGCGTACTCAGTGGTGATGTTGATATTAATTATTTAGTTCATGCCCGCCCTATTGATACACTTTAATAGAGCTAACTCGTAAAAGATAACTCAAAAGAAATATCCAATATGATTAAAGCCGTTCTTTTTGATCTTGATGGCACCTTTGCTGATACTGCACCTGATTTAGCTGCAGCATTAAATCAGGTTTTACAAGAAGAAGGTAAAGCCCCTCTGGCCTTTGATATTATACGCCCGGTGGTTTCACACGGTGGTATTGCATTAATTAGACTTGGCTTCCATTTTAGCGATCAGGAAGTTAATGAGCAACAGTTTGAATTTGAACGACTCAAGCTAAGATTTTTAGATATTTACCTTAATAATATAAGCAACTTAACTACTGTGTTTGATGGTATTGAAACACTTCTGGCAAAGCTTGAAGCTAACCACATTGCCTGGGGTATCGTCACCAACAAACCAGGCTGGTTAACTGATCCCTTAATGGAGCAAATGGGCTATACCCAACGAGCGGCGACTATTATTAGTGGTGATACCACCAGAGAACAAAAACCACATCCTGGACCATTATTTTATGCCTGTGAACAAATCAACTGTCTGCCATCAGAATGTGTCTATGTCGGTGATGCTGAACGAGATATTATTGCTGGAAATGCGGCAGGTATGACAACTCTAACGGCTTTGTTTGGTTATATAGAAGCCAATGATACACCTGAAAACTGGGGTGCTGATGCAATGATTAAACATCCCGAAGACATTGAAAATTTTCTATAACTATTGAATAGAATAATGCTGTTTAAGCAACAGGATTAAAATGCTTCATCAACTGCTTTTTTTGAGTCATTATAGAGCTCTTTACTTTTTTTACTCACACTCTCCTGCATTTCATTAAATTGCTTATTAAGTTCCTTCATCGTACTCTTTTCAGCAAATGGATTGGCCGTTATGGGTTGATCTTTTCCCAGATTAACACCGACCCATAAACCCATTATGCCGCCAATTAATAAACCTAACAATAAATCTTTCACGTTAACATTACCTCAAATACTACAAACCATATAATTTAAAAGAAGTTAAAATAGAAAAACCACTTTAACAACATACTTTAACAACATAGTTATTTTAAAGAATTTGAAGTATATTACATATTAGTTAAGGAAGTGTATCTAATTCTTTATTTTTTCAATCAAATTTACAAAAAATGTTAAGCTCAGAACAAAAAAAACAAAATGCCTATCAATACTGTATGGCTAT
>WTAX01000084.1 GCA_013139395.1 Gammaproteobacteria bacterium
TTGAAGGGATACCACCTCGTTCAATAACTGCGCTAGAGGGAGCCAGCAAACGCTTTTGCATGGCATTTTTTGATACTGGTATCCATACTTCTGCATAATTTCCGGGAGAAACCTCATTCGTTGCAGGCAGAGTTAATTTTACCCGGGTCGTATGTCGTACCGGATCGGAAGTAGGAAATATTTTACTGACCTTAACAATAATTTCCTTATTCAGGCCATCAATCCTGGCACTAACTGGCTGTCCTTCCTTTAAATTATGAATCAGGCGGCCTGGTACATCGATAACAATTTGCAGCACATCAAGATCTTCATACACCAGTAAAGTTTGCCCCGGCTGGACAGTATCACCTATTTCAATATTTTTAGTGACAATAACACCATTAAATGGTGCGATGCTTAATGTATCTCGCAATTTTGTATCAATTTGCTGAATTTGTGAACGAGCCTGCTCAAGAGACTGGTGAGCCTGATCAAGCCGAGCACGAGCAGAAAAAATATCAGCCCCTCGTTCTACATCATAATCTCGGGTCCCCATCATTTCAGACATTGGGTTAGTCATCAGCTGATCGAACATACCGGGCAAGCCCATTCCTCCGGGAGCATTATTGGATGTTGAGGGTGACCTGATTTGCCTGTGGTATTGTACTCCGGCATTATTGACTGCAATTGAAGCATTAGCATACTGGGCCAATGCAGTTTGCCTTCTTGCCAGTAATTCATCATCATTTATTTTGACCAATAAATCACCCCGTTTAAAGCGATCACCTTCCTCTCCGGAAATGATAGTTATACGGCCGGGCATCTGAGCAGATAAGACAACGGATTTATGCGCGGCAACGGTACCACCGACAAATAATCGATTAGCTGGAATAAGATACGTTTTGACAGGGACAATAGACAAAGATTGCTGCTCTTGTGAAAGAGCAGCTCCAGAGAATGATAACGTTAAAAGCAACGTTAAAAGAATGGACACCAAGTAATAAAATTTCATTTTATGCTACTTAACCCAATGATAATAGAGAAGTGATTAGTGCAACTAAACAGACTCGCGTTTAATAGATAACTTATTAATTATAATCATATTATTAATACTAAATAATTGAGCCTGATCAATATTTACTGAACATTTTTTTTATGCCCTGGAATATTAGCATTCAGTGCCTGGGAGAAATTTGAGTAACCCATAGTAATAGTTCCCAGTTCAACTCCTTTAAACTCAGCACCGCTGACATTGGCGTGAGAAATAATACTGCCCGTAATCACGGCTTCTTCCAGATTTGCATCACTTAGATCTGCCTGATGAAAATTGACCGAGCGGGCAAAGATGTTGCTCATTTGTGCATGACGAAGATCCGCACGTTCTAAATTAGCCTTATTAATTACCGCAAAGCCATCTTCATGATTGCTTTGTAAATTTGCATAACTAAGGTTCGCTTTAATCATATTAGCATCGTTAAAATGACTGTCACGTAAATCAGCGTGATTAAGATTAACTTCGCGAAGATTAGCTCGTATAAACAAACAATCATTGGCTGTCACTTCAGTCAGATTCGCCCGGAAAAAAACAGCATGGCGCATATCAGCTCTGCTTAAATTGGCCTGACTCAAATCTGCTTCACGAAAATCAACCCAGTGGAGATAAGCATGAGACAGGTTGGCATGGATAAGTTTACTATTGAGTAACATCGCTGCATCAGCATGAATATCACTCCCCAATTCAGCATAAGATAAATCAGCATTACTCAAATCGGCATCATTCATATGAGCCCCGATAAGGGATGCATGCTGCAGATTTGCACCTTTCAGGTTTGCCCGATTTAAATCCGCAAAATCAAGTATGGCATGACTCAGATCGGCATTTTCCAAATCCGCATCTTCCAGTCTCATTTCTCTTAGATCGGCACCCACCAGAGTATCAGCATCAATTGTGGCGATAACATCTGCTGAACCAATTTTTTTTATTTCAATCATTATCTTAAAATCCCCTGCACTGACAATCAGGCCTGCCTGCTATTGCCATAAAATGAGTTTCCTGTAGAAACCAATCAGCATCACTACTATTATAAGAATAGGAAATTCAATGCTATATTTCAATACATTAACTTAAATTTAGTCATTTATTTCACAGTTCACAGGTCTGTATCATAACCCAGACATTAAATATTGTAGAAATATAGCTAAGCAAATCATAACTATTGAGCATATTGAACAATTTGTTCAACTGGTTCTTGAAAAATTAAAAATTTCCTACTATGTTTTAGTGTATGACCCCCATCCCTTTTTTAAAATTGCTGAACTGCAGCAAGAATGTTTTATTTCTTGTAACAGCAATGTTAGTGCTTGTTTTTAGTATTCTTTACTGGATCGTAGATTCCAGATATCAGGACTTTCTTAATAATCATCAGGAAATCTCAATACAGTCACTAAAAGGCGCTGCTAATGAGATTCAGCAATATATCAATCACAGTCGTCAACTGGCCAGAATATTAGTCATCGATTATAAAAGCTTAATTCAAGATCTAGTCAAGAATCCCGATGATGCAAGTCATCGCCTAAAACTCAATCAGTCAATTAAACAGTTTTTTCCAGAAGCCATAAATTTTACTCTTACAGATTCTCAGGGTCTGCCTTTATTGAAAGATCCAGACAACTTCATCGGTAAAGGATGCAGCACAGATATCAAAAGATTTTCTGATGGAATTCATTTAAATGAAATTTATATCCACTCCAATCCTAACCCGGATAATTATCATTTCGATATTCTCGCTGAAATTAATGATATGGGTGATAGTAAAACAGGGGTATTCTTTGTCAGTCTGGATACTCGCAATCTACAACGTCTGCTTAAAAATAGCGAACCATCGAGTCATCAATTTTTTATTCTCCGAAAAGATAAACAAACATTAATAGAAATGACTTCCAAGGGCACTCGCGCTTCATTGAATAGAGAAAAAACATTACATGAGGATGAAATTAAAGATATTATTTCTTCAGTTGAAATTAGTGGTACTCGTTGGAAAATGGTTGATATTTTAAGTCCGGAATTTAAAAATATGACCTATTATAGATTACAACGTGATGCACTCATCGTCGGCACTATCATTTTTTTATTTTCAGTTGTTTTCATTATCTTTGCTCTTATTCATGAAAGGAAACGTCTTAGCGCAGAACTTGAAGTGAAAGCATTAAATGAATCGTTAGAAGATCGAGTTCAACAACGCACCAGGGATTTGCATGATAGTAAAAATAAATTAAAGTTTCAGGCAATACATGACCATCTAACCGGCCTGATTAATCGACGTGAGTTTGAGTATCGTCTTGAAGATTTAATTATAAAGGCAAAAAATGATGCTGTTGAATCTGTTATTCTTTATATGGATCTGGATCAATTTAAAGTAGTTAATGATACTGCCGGGCATACTGCTGGTGATGAATTATTACGTCAAATTACGACCTTATTGAAAAATGAGTTGCGTGGTGCTGATACACTTGCTCGTCTGGGAGGGGATGAATTTGGCATTTTACTGGAAAACTGTCCTATAAATAAAGCCACATCAATTGCAGAACAATTACGAAAAAAAGTAAATGATTTTACCTTTGAATGGACAGCTCGTATTTATCATGTCGGCATAAGTATTGGTGTCATGCTTATTGATAGTAAAACTGCAGATATTTCGGAGGTAATGAGTACTGTGGATGCCTGCTGTTATGAAGCCAAAGCAAAGGGACGCAACTCTATTCATGTCTACAGCCTCAATGACAGCCAATTACAAACTCAACATAATAAAATGTTCTGGGCATCAGAAACCATACAAGCCATTGAGTCCGGTAGAATGGAGTTATACTGTCAATTGATTAAGCCAATCAATGCGGATGATCAAATGTTATGGTATGAAGTGTTAGTCCGCATCAGGGACAGACAGGGAAAACTTGTTTATCCAGATAGCTTTATCCCGGCACTGGAAAGTTATGGCGGAATTGAACAGCTTGATCTCGCCGTTTTGTCAGGGGCGATAAGATTAATGTCAGAGCACAGGAACATCCGCTTTAATGTCAATATTTCTGGCGCATCATTAAATAATCAAAAATTTCATGAGAAAGCTCTTAGTATACTCAGAGAGTACCGTGTAGATCCTGCACAAATTGTCTTTGAAATTACAGAAACTGCTATGGTAACCAATTTAAGCATCGTTAAAGAATTTATTGACACAATGAAAAAATTTGGCTGTAGTATCGCTTTGGATGACTTTGGTACAGGAATGTCATCTTTTAGTTTTCTTAAAAATCTCAATGTAGACTATATTAAGCTGGATGGTAGTTTTGTCAGAGACATTCATAAAGACCCTATAAACAATAGTATGGTTAATGCCATTAACTCTGTAGCCCAGGTAATGGGTAAAGTGATTATCGCTGAATTTGTTGAAAATGAAGAAGTTTCAGTCTTGCTCAAAGAAATGGGTATTAGCTATGGACAGGGCTATTATTATCATCGACCAGAACCTTTAACTAGTAACACCTTACATAGTTTTGCCGAGCTATATAATCCTAAAAACATTAGCTAAAAACTTAGTAACTGCTCAGCGTATTCATCTTTTACCCAACTTCGTCGTTATTTTTGTACTCAAATGGTCACATATTTGTATATGCTCACATTTTCCGTGCAAAAATGCCTAGAATTTGGGCAAAATCTAAACACGCTGAGCAGTTACAAAACTTACAGCTATTGAGCATATTATTTACAAAAATTATAAATTAAGAGCCACTATTCAGTGTAGCACCAGACAATACACCAATTAGTACGATAATAATCCCCAGCAATAAAAATAGAGTGATGGCAATACTCCAGTGTTGTAGAGAGCGTTCACTATATTTCAATATTCTGTTCCATGAACATTTCTGCCATAAAAAATCCAATTTAGCACAGAGCCGGTACCAGCCATCAAACATTGCCTGACTCTTTACATGGTTAATTGCTGCAGGCCAATACTGTTTAAACCATAGACTTAAATAATCAGACTGCTTCACAGGTGTTATACGACAAGCATATTTAGACTCCCACCACCGGGTTGCCATAACAAGTACTGCAAATACAATTGCAAAAGATACAATAAAGATATAGAACAGGTTTTCATACTGGTTCCATACAGCAGTATCAGATAAGCCAGCCCCCATAGCAATGGCAAAAATTCCTGTAGCTATAATACTGATATAGGCAGGCAGCATCCTTAACTGAGCCCGTATCAGACCAGAAAGGATGGTATAAAACAGAGCTATTATACCCAGACTTTGCATAAACATCCCCAGATTCGGGGAGGTAATTTCACCAAGGGGCAGCCAACGTGCCATCCCAAGTAAACCAATAGCAATAGGTACACCACCTAGCAGGATAGACAGCGCAGGACGGGACGAACGAAAAACCAGAGTTAACCACAAATGCAAGGGCCATAAACCCACCTTGATTGCAAAGCCAATAAGTACCATTAACAAATACAGATCTAAAGAGGGTGACTGAGCCAATGCATCATGCACTGCTGCAAAGCCTAAATTATCAGTCATTGTCGCTGCAATTAACAAGGCCTCGAATAACACTAAATCAGCAATAATCATGAAACCGAGATAAACACGTCCGGATTGCCGTGCTTCTTCTCCTTCTCCTGCCACTAACAGTGCATAAAAGCCATAGCCTATTAGCGTTGAAAACATAAAAAAGGTCACCAGATCAGTCGCTAAAATTGCTCCCAGATCACCTGCCAGAGTCAGCATAAAATAAGTGATGATACGCTCATCAGAAGAATAACTACTGGATGCCTGTAAAAGACCTGCACTGGCAACCCAAATCAGCACTGACATTGCTAACAACAGACGGGATATTTCATCAATACCCAGCCCTGTAGCAAACAACAACCAGGGGATCTCAATAGAAAAAGTGACTGGAACAGAGACTAAAATAATGACCGGTATCAGAGCAAAGTAGCAAGGTCGGGGCAGATATGAACGCAGCACAGGAAACGCCAGCAATAGTGGTAAGCCTGGTACAGACAATAATAGAAATATACTCATGATTTCATTCATGGCATGTATTCCAGCGTTGTGATAAAACGTGCCCAGTGCAAGGGGCTGAACGGCATTGACGCCAAAAGACCTACAGCCAGCGTTAGAAATGCAGTTATTACCGGGGGAAGCAATAGTGTCCAGGCAGTTTCACCACTGCCAAAGGAACGTTCAGCAGGCCAGGAATCAGGAGATGATTTAAACCAGGCTGCGTAAAGTATTGGCAGGAAATAAGCGGCATTAAGCAAGCTGCTGCCAGCCAGTATAAAAATAACCCATTCCTGCCCAACCTCCAGTGCACCCAGCCCCAAATACCATTTACTAACAAATCCAGCCAGCGGCGGCACACCAATCATGCCGAAGGCTCCTATGGTGAATGCAGCCATGGTCCAGGGCATACGTCGTCCTACGCCGTTCATTTCACTGACTTTATGAATGCCCAGAGTCTCGGCAAGATTACCGGCACAGAAAAAAAGAGTGATCTTCATAACACCCTGATGCACCAGATGCACCAGACCGCCAATAGTCGCAATGGGACCGGCGATGGCAATTCCAAGAATAATATAGGAAACCTGACTAATGGTAGAAAATGCCAGTCGACGTTTGAGATCATCCTGAAACAACGCCCGTAGCGAACCATAAATAATAGTCACCCCTGCCAGTACAGCAAGAGGCCCTGTGACGCCAAGGTTTGCCGCAACCTCAACACCATAGACATCATCAACAACCCGAACGATACCAAAAGCACCGGCTTTTACCACCGCCACTGCATGCAGCAAGGCACTTACCGGTGCCGGGGCTATCATTGCCTGAGGCAGCCAGCCATGAAAAGGAACCAGAGCAGCCTTAACGCCAAGACCTGCAATCAGCAATACAAAAATAGCAATCAGTGCCATACGGTGCTCAGCAACCAGGCCTGAGACAAAACCGCCATAAGAAAATTCCAGCGAACCGGCCAGTGTATAAAGCCAGACAGTTCCTATCAATATCAGGACACCACCTGCCATAGTGTAGATCAGATAGGTACGGCCTGCTCGCCTCGCCTCCTCAGTACCACGGTGTACGATAAGAGGATAGGTGGTCAGGGTCAGCAGTTCATAAAAAAGCAAAAAAGTAATCAAATTGCCGGCCAATGCCACACCGACGGTTGCCGTCACACATAAGCTGAAAAATCCAAAAAAACGACTGCGATGCGGTGAGCCTTCTAAATAACCAATGGCATAAACAGTTGTCACCAGCCAAAGTACAGTAGACAGTGTGACGAACAGAATGGAAAGCGCATCAGCACGTAAAACCAGATCCAGACCGGGTAATAAGAACATTCGAAATTCATAATGGTGGCCGTGAAAAAACACACCCCAGCTCATCACTCCAACCAATATGAGCTTAAACACGGCACCGGCCAGATTCAAGGCAATACGGGTGACAGCACGTTCCT
>WTAX01000264.1 GCA_013139395.1 Gammaproteobacteria bacterium
GGTATTTCTCTGGAAATAATTTGTATACTATTGAGAAGTTTTTCAACAGTAACAGGCTTAAGTAAAATATGATCTAATTTAATATGATTTTTTTCTGCAGATTCCTGGATAGATTTATAATTACGAGGTGAAGTTGTTATTATTATTTTTAAATTTTCCATGCCCCTTTGCGAACGAATTTGTTTAATGGTGTTAAATATATTATCCTCATCAGGAGAGTCATTGATGAGTAGATAGTCATATGAAGAATCTGATTGTGCACAATGATTTAATCGTTTAATTGCTTCGGTAACAGAGTAAATGCAAGTGGCACGTATTGAGAGTTTATTCAGGTATTCTTTATAAATAAAACAAGCTTGTTTGTTTTTATTTATAACAAGTATGTTTAAGTGACAAAAGGTATCAGTATTTGTTTTTTGTGTTGCATTGTTAGTTTTGTGGATATTAAAGGGTAAGGTAAATGAAAATGTTGAGCCCTTCCCCAGCTGACTCTCAACATGAATGCTGCCCCCCATTAATGAGATAAGCTGACTGCAAATGGATAAGCCCAGGCCTGTTCCGCCATATTCTCTTGTTGTTGAAATGTCAGCCTGCTCAAACGCTTTAAATAAGGTGTCGATTTGAGAGTGTTTAATACCAATGCCAGTATCTTTAATGTTAAAATTCAGACGAACTTTGTCTTTATCCTGATAGCTTGGTTCGATGAATAAAACCACCCCCCCTTTTTTAGTAAATTTAATCGCATTACTTAATAAATTATTAAATACCTGACTAAGTCTGAGAGGATCACCTATCAGGTTTTCAGGAACTCTCTCTGATATCATTCCCAATAATTCGATATTATTCTCGCTGGCCGTATCAATTAGTTGCTCAAGACTTTGATTGGCTATTTCTTTTAAATTAAATACTGTTTCCTCAATATCCAGTTTATTAGCTTCAATTTTTGAGAAATCCAATATGTCATTAATAATACCTAATAGAGAGCGAGCTGAATTGTTTATATTATTTAAGTAACCTTTTTGTTTGTCATTTTCTGCGGATGCTTTTGCCAGTTGAGAGAAACCAAGAATAGCATTGAGAGGGGTACGAATCTCATGACCCATATTGGCAAGAAATTTACTTTTAATACGATTTTCATGTACAGCCTGTTTTTTTTCTATGGCTAGAGTTTTGGTTTGATCATAAATTTTTTTCTGAAATGATTGTTGAAGGCTGCTCAACTCAACACCGTTATTTTTAAAGACATTGGCTGCTCGTGCGATATCCCCAAGTTCATCCTGGCGTTCAAGCAAGGGTATTGTTGTTTCAAAATCTTGTTTTGATAAGCGATTTAAAGTGTCTGATAACTCTTCAATAGGCTTAATGGCCCATTTTAGAACAAAATAAACCAGTATAATATTGAAACAGAGTAGTATAAAAATTTCGACAAAATTATCCATCAGGCGCTGAACGATATATTTGTTTAAACTTATGGTAGAAAGACTTAATGATAGCTTGCCAATAATGCTTGTATTGTCTTTGGGAGAAATAATGTCAGCATTAACCAGAATTTTTGCTGCGGCATTATTATTATCTTTACGTGAAATTGAAGCGACTGTACTATTATCATCATGCCGTACTTCTGACTTAATAAAACTGGGATCGGTTAATAAACTTTTAAGAATATTATCTATCGTTTGCTTGTCATAATTCCAAAGTGGTGTTTTTAGCGCAATAGCCTGACTCTGTACCAGAAGATGAGCACGTTCAGAAAGAAACTCTAATCTATCCTGATGAGAAATATAAACATTAAAAGAAATGGCCAGTAGTTCGAAAAAGCTGATAAATAATACAAAATTTAAAAAAAGTTTATGCTTATATTTCATTGTTCATATTCGGGGTAATTGTTCGGGACTGTTAGCAGACTAAAAATTGTTTAGTTCCAATATCTTTCTGAGATTTTATCTAGCTCGCCTGCTTCTCTCATTTTCTTGAGTTCATCCCATATCACTTCGACCAGCACTTTGTTATTAGAATAAAATTTATGAGAAAACATTAAATACTTATCTCTCTTTTTGAATGGTAATTTTATTTTTTCTATGGTTTTAAATTTTTCGGGATATTTGAAAAGGCTAATGTCTGTTTGTGAAGCATAGTTTATGACGGCATCAAGACGGCTATATTTTAATTTATTTAAGTTGGTCAGTATTGATGGTGCTTCTTCATAGTTAAGTTTCATTTTCTGTAAATCATTTTTTATAGAAAAATCAATAATAATGCCAATTGATTTTTCCAGATTGGTAAATTTTGTGCCATCCCATTGTAGAGGCGAGTCTTTGCGTTTATAAATATAATAAGTTTGTTCGATTAAGCGTCTTGTCTGATCAACTTGATTGTCTTTCATGGGATAAACACCTTTTTCCATTCTGCTTTTTTTAAAACTAGCATGAAAAATTGCATCTACCGTATTTGTTTTCAATGAGTGCAGGCATCTTGCCCAAGGCATACTTTTATAGACAAATTTAATATTAGCTTTTTTTTCCAGTCGTCTGAGAATATCAATGGTAATACCGGGATTCTCAGAATCAACCTGGTTTGGATTAAAGACCAGAGGTGGGTTTATCTTATCGATAAAAGCAACGGTAATTTCAATGTTGTCCGCAAGTACCATTGAGGTATAAAAAAGAGGTACTAAAAAAAAGGTTACTAATAGTAAGCGTATTATCTTCATAAAATAAGAATAACACAAAAATTTATTTGTTAATGTCAGATATTTTCTACTCCTGACTTCTTAATAATGGGAAGCAACATTAATTCCAATC
>WTAX01000226.1 GCA_013139395.1 Gammaproteobacteria bacterium
TATTAGGACCGCCGCCTAAAACCATAATTTTATCTTTACCTGTGGGTGCCGCTTCACACTCTTCTTCATAAGTGGAGTACATATAGGCGGTATCTGAGGCAAATTCTGCCGCACAGGAATCAACCCGCTTGTAAACAGGACGAATATTCAGCTGTTGGCGGTATTTTCTGACCGTTGCTTCATCAGTAGTTAACAACACCGACAAACGACTATCAGAGAAACCTTTACGTTTCAGTTCAAACAGTTCATCAGCATCCAGATCGAGAACATTTTTACCACGGAGACTTTCTTCTATCTGGATAAGTTCTTCAATCTGCACCAGAAACCAGGGATCAATTCCAGTCAGAGTCTGGATATCTTCCAGAGAAAGCCCTTTACGGAAGGCATCGCCAATATACCAGATACGATGGGCACCCGGCACGCGTAAAGCATGACGCAGTGAATCCATTTGCTCTTCTTCAGTATCACCATCGAGATCAGCAAACATTTCGGTAAAGCCATCGGTGTCAATTTCCAGAGAACGCAAGGCTTTTTGCAGTGATTCCTGAAAAGTTCGACCAATTGACATGGCTTCACCCACAGATTTCATCTGTGTAGTTAAGGTATCATCAGCCTGTGGAAATTTTTCAAAGGTGAATCGAGGGACCTTTGTTACTACGTAATCCAGTGTCGGTTCAAATGATGCGGGTGTTGCACCGCCGGTAATTTCATTATCGAGTTCATCCAGGGTGTAACCAACCGCCAGTTTAGCCGCCACCTTGGCAATGGGGAAGCCAGTTGCTTTTGAGGCTAAAGCTGATGAGCGGGAAACACGAGGGTTCATTTCGATAATAATTAAACGGCCATTTTCTGGATTAACCGCAAATTGAACGTTTGAACCACCCGTATCCACACCAATCTCGCGTAACACCAGTAAAGAGGCATTACGCATAATTTGATATTCTTTGTCTGTCAGTGTTTGTGCAGGAGCAACGGTAATCGAGTCACCGGTGTGCACCCCCATGGCATCAAAGTTTTCAATGGAACAGATAATAATACAATTGTCTTTCTTATCCCGAACCACTTCCATTTCATATTCTTTCCAGCCAATGATAGATTCTTCAATCAATAGTTCATTGGTGGGCGACATATCCAGACCACGTTCACAGATCTCAACAAATTCTTCTTTATTATAAGCAATACCACCGCCGCTGCCGCCCATGGTGAAAGATGGGCGAATAATAATAGGAAAAGCACCCAGTTTTTGTTGAACATCAGCCGCTTCTTCCATTGTATGGGCAATGAACGCTTTAGGCATGTCCAGCCCAATTTTAATCATTGCCTGACGAAACAGATCACGATCTTCTGCTTTGTTAATGGCTTCCTTGTCTGCACCAATCATTTCAACATTGTACTGTTGCAGAACGCCTCGTTTATCCAGTTCCAGAGCACAGTTCAATGCTGTTTGTCCGCCCATAGTGGGTAAAAGTGCATCGGGGCGTTCTTTTTCGATAATATTAGCAACCACTTTCCAGTGAATAGGCTCAATATAGGTTGCGTCCGCTAATTCCGGATCAGTCATAATGGTCGCAGGGTTCGAGTTAACCAGTATGACCCGATAGCCTTCATCTTTAAGCGCTTTACACGCCTGGGCTCCGGAATAGTCAAACTCACAGGCCTGACCAATGACAATTGGACCTGCGCCAATAATCAGAATACTTTTTATATCATCGCGTTTTGGCATTCTTTACTCACAAATTTGTGTACTCTTTCTTAAGAGAAGTTTATTAAAAGAGTTTTTATTAAATTCTTTTCTAAAAAAATCTTTTCTAAAAATAGTTTTCTAAAAATAGTTTTACTTATGCTGCTCAATCAATTCAATAAAATGATCGAACAAAGGTGCTACATCATGAGGCCCCGGACTGGCTTCAGGATGTCCCTGAAAACTAAAAGCGGGCTTATCGGTACGATGTACACCTTGCAGAGAACCATCAAAAAGTGATTTATGAGTCGCTTTAAGATTGTCAGGCAAACTGGCTTCATCAACAGCAAAACCATTATTCTGACTGGTGATCATCACTGTTTTTGTCTCCAGATCACTAACTGGATGATTACCACCATGATGGCCAAACTTCATTTTGACTGTTTTAGCACCACTGGCCAGAGAAAGCAGCTGATGTCCCAGGCAGATGCCAAACACTGGTTTGGCACTGTCTAAAATTTCACCAATGGCTTCAATGGCGTAATCACAAGGCTCAGGATCACCAGGGCCATTGGATAAAAAGATACCATCAGGATTCATCGCCAGCACGTCAGCTGCTTTGGTTTTAGCCGGAACGACAGTGACTTTACAGCCCCGATCAACCAGCATTCTGAGGATGTTTTTCTTAACACCATAGTCGTAAGCAACAACATGGTGAGGTAAATCAGTCAAGGTCTCAGTGGCATTGGTTTGTAATGACCAGCTGCCTTCGTTCCACTCATAACTTGTATCAGTGGTAACCACTTTGGCTAAATCCATTCCCTTTAATCCGGGAAAAGCCTGAGCTGAGGCAATCGCCGCATCTTTATCAAGCTCAGTCTTATCACCGTCAATGGCGACAATGGCACCGTTTTGAGCACCTTTATCCCGTAAGATACGGGTTAATTTACGGGTATCAATATCGGCAATGGCCACAATATTATGTTTTATCAGATAATCCGCTAGTGACATCTCGCCACGCCAGCTTGACATCAGACGCGGCAGGTCCCGTATCACCAGACCTCTGGCCATAATTTTGTCGGATTCTTCATCACCGGAATTGGTACCGACATTACCAATATGAGGATAAGTCAGCGTTACAATTTGTTCTTTATA
>WTAX01000113.1 GCA_013139395.1 Gammaproteobacteria bacterium
TAAATGATCTGCCTTTATTACTGAAAGTAACTCATCCGGTTGCTGTTGATCCTGATGATAAACTCAAGGCCTATGCTAATGCTCATAACTGGCCTGTTATTTCTTTAAGAAATTAATAATTTAACGATAAGAATTAAACTATGTATAAAATATTATCTGTTGATGATGAACCCATTAATCAGGCTATTGTTGAGGAACTTTTTAGTTCAAACTTTGACGTGGCTTTGGTATCTTCCGGTGAAGAATGTCTACAAGATATAAGGGACATACAGCCTGATCTCATACTTATGGATGTTTCTATGCAAGGCATAGATGGTTATGATACCTGTCGTGAGCTAAAAAAACTTGAGCAGGTTCGTGATATCCCGGTTATTTTTGTTTCTGCACGCGGCACTCTGGAGGACAAGATAAAAGGACATGAGGCCGGAGGGCATGATTATATCACCAAGCCATTTAATCATTCAGAGCTTGAAGTTAAAATTAAACAGATAATCAAAACAGTAAAACAAGCAGAAAGCTGATAAATAAATAAGTGATTATTTTTTTTCGCTAAAAAAAGCTTTAACCATTATTTCAACTTTATTCCCACATCCTTGAAAATTTATCTCGTCAAGACTCAGCATTTTGGCCATAGCAATACCACGTCCATGAGAATCAAATGCTCTTTTGGGATCAAGTTCGAGAAATTGCTGCCAGTCAAAACCATTACCTTCATCCTCAATGACTATTTTATTGTTCTGACCTTCCCTTGTAAAACTAACCCGTACTTTTTTATCTTTATATTGGCTTAATTTAAGACGATTTTTTACTTCTTTTTTCCATTCGCCCTGGGTAATTAATCGGGATTTTTCGTCATAACGGATATTGAGATTGCCGTGTTCGACCGCATTAATTAACAACTCTGAAATTCCTGTAACCACTTTATCCGGCTGAGCGCAGACATTGGCAAGAACCTTTGCCAGATCATTTGCTTCATCAATAGTCCGGTATTCAAAATGAGCGCTTTGCAGTGTTGCTAAACCCCTGACACTTTCTTCAAGTTCCATTGTCAGCAGGTCATAACGCATTTTATCTTCAATTGCTGTTCTAACAATTGAAGATAACATTTTGTCATCAAATGGCTTAGTCAGATAATAATAGGCGCCTGAGTTCATGCCTTCTATAATATCTTGCTGAGATGATTTGGCTGTTTGTAAAATAACCGGGATGGATTTAAGTATTCGGTGAGCTTTGATTTTTGACAACACTTGCATGCCATCAAGCTTTGGCATCATGCGATCAAGCAGTACTACATCAAATTTATCTGGATTTTCTTCTAATTGATTCCAGGCATCTTCCCCATTTTCAGCAGTGAATAGCGCATAATTTTCGTCATCCAGAAATTCTTTAATAATTTCCAGATTGAATGGTTCATCATCAACAATCAGAATTGCTGCATTCGAACCATCCATTGTCTATCCCTGATTATACTTTTGCAGAACTAAACAGGCATTGGTACCACCAAAACCAAAATTATTAGTCATGATAGTATTAAGCTGCTGATCATCCATTCTCTCAGTCACGATAGGCATATCGGATACGGCCTCATCCATTGCTTCGATAGCGGCATTAGCAGAAGCCGTTATAAAGTTGTTTTCCATCATAAGTAAACTATAAATAGCCTCATGAACACCAGCTGCACCTAAAGAGTGCCCTGTTAATGACTTGGTTGAACTTAATGGTGGAACTTTTTGGCCTAAGGACGAATAGACTTCACGGATGGCCTCAATTTCTTTCAGATCACCCACAGGTGTACTGGTGCCATGCGTATTAATATAATCAACGGGCTCACTCACAGTACTGAGTGCCTGCTGCATACAGCGCACAGCACCTTCCCCCGATGGTGCCACCATATCCACACCATCAGAGGTCGCTCCATAACCTGTGACTTCAGCATAGATTTTAGCACCTCTGGCTTTAGCGTGTTCTAATTCTTCCAACACAAGCATGCCGCCTCCACCTGCAATCACAAAGCCATCACGAGTCCGGTCATAAGGTCTTGAAGCCGTTTCGGGAGCTTCATTATATTTACTGGAAAGCGCTCCCATGCCATCAAACAGCATACTCAGAGTCCAGTGTTCTTCTTCGCCACCGCCGGCAAAAACAATATCCTGCTTGCCAAATTGAATTTGTTCAACCGCATTGCCAATACAATGAGTACTAGTTGCACACGCTGAGCTAATAGAGTAATTCAAGCCTCTAATTTTGAAAGGTGTCGCTAAGCAAGCAGAAACAGTACTGGCCATCGTTCGGGGCACCATATAAGGACCGACCCGGCGAATACCTTTTTCACGCATAATATCAGCCGCCAGGACCTGATTCTCTGATGAGGCTCCACCTGAACCGGCAATAAGCCCGGTCCTGTTATTGGACACATCATCCTCAGATAAACCTGCATCGGCGATTGCCTGTTGCATTGAAATATAGGCATAAGCAGCTGCACTTCCCATAAAGCGTTTTACTTTACGGTCAATAAATTCATCTACATCAATATGAATACTACCCGCAACATGACTACGCATGCCGAGTTCTTTATACTCATCTTTGAATTGAATGCCTGATTTACCACTGCGAAGGGACTCTAAAACCGCCTGTTTATTGTTACCCAGGCATGAAACTATGCCCATTCCCGTCACAACTACTCGTTTCATAGTCAGATCTACCATTACTTATGATTAACAAGTTACTATTTTAGCCTTGTTCAGCGTATACGTCATTATTTCTTGGAAAATAAATTTATTGAGATTGATCCAGATTAAGAAAATTATGGCAATTAAGTATAAGAAAAACTTAATGCAAGTGTTCAGCAGCGCATTTATAAAAGGCTTTTGACTGCATGTTTATCTGATTAGACATGATTGAGGTTAAGCTTTTGAGTCTTTAGCCGATATAGAGGATAATGTACCACAAAGTGAAGCAACAATTAGAGTCATTACATCAATATTAGGGTTTGGCATGCGTGTAATATTTACTTCAGCAAAAAAAATATTAGCCTGTAAAATTAAATTATTTTTTTTAATCATTCATCTGGGAATTCCTCTTATCATGTGGAATATCGCCTGGAGTGCTGAACCCGTTGAAGCACAGCCTCAAAGCAGCGATATCCGGGTTTTAATCGATGTATCCGGCAGTATGAAAAAAAATGATCCAAAAAACCTGCGTTTACCTGCTCTGCGCTTATTAGTCGGTTTATTACCTCCTGATGCAAGTACGGCTGTATGGAATTTTGGTACTAAAGCTGAACCAATTGTAGCGCTCGGCTTAGCTAATGAAAAATGGAAAAAAAATGCCCGTCAGGCAAGTAAAAAAATTCACTCCAGAGATCTCTTTACTAATATAGGAGCAGCATTAGAAGCAGCAATCACTGACTGGGGGAAAACACCGTCTAAACTCAATCAGCGCAGTATCATCCTCCTGACCGACGGCATGATTGATATCAGCAAAGATAAAACCAAAAATGCTCTGGAACGTAGCCGTATCCTCAATAAATTATTACCCGAAATTCAACAAACCGGGGCTAGTATTCATACCATTGCCTTATCAAAGAATGCTGATCATGACTTTTTACAACAGCTTTCAGCAAAAACTGATGGCGGCTTTGAACAAACAGATAACGCTGAGCAATTAGAACGCATCTTTTTACGTTTATTTGAGAAAACAACCAAACCCGATACCGTTCCCTTAGTCGATAATAAATTTTTAGTTGATGAATCCATTCTTGAATTAACACTATTGGTGTTTAAACCACAAAATGCCCGTCCTACTGAAGTGATAGAGCCGGATGAAACTCAATACCAGAAAACAAACTCACCCTCTTATGCTAAATGGCAATCAGAAAAAAACTACGACCTCATCACTATCACACGTCCCAAAGTAGGCGAATGGTCCATCAATGCACAGACTGATCCCGATAATCGAGTATTAGTTGTGACAAACCTGCAGATTCAGACTAACCGCATCCCTAATAATTTATATATTGGTGAGACGCTCAATGTCGGACTTTTCATGACCGATAATAATAAAAAAATAACCGATGATAATTTTTTACAATTTATATCCATGTCTGCCATACAAAAAGAACCTGATACAAAACGCTGGTTCTTACATGATAATGGTTTACGTGGAGACACAAAAGCACATGATGGTTTATTCAATGTGCAAATTAAAAAAACGCTTGAAGTGGGTAAGAATCAATTTACATTTCAAGCAAGTACCGATACCTTACAACGGGAAATCAATTATTCCGTCATAATACACGATACTCAGCTTATCAATACCCGCGCCGAGCAATTACAGAAAAACAACACCAACTATCACCAGATTTTAGTCACACCTAATATTGAATTTGTGAATCCCAGAACCATGAAAATGAGTGCTCTTTTGGTCGAAGGTGACTTAATAGATAATGAAGATTCAGCTCAGACAATTACCTTACAACAAGCCAACCCTAAAGTTCTGGAGTGGTCATATGAAAGCGACAAACTTGATCCGGACAAAGACTATCATGTCATTATTCATATGCTGACTAAAACTCGTACTGGCCGCCCGATAGATTATATGTCTCAACCGATACAGCTTAATTTACCTAAATTTGATAATTTACTATTATCACCCGATCAATTACTCACAGATGAAACAGCTGTAATTAAAAGTGAACCTGATAGCATTGAAGCACCACTGGAAGAGCCCGTAGAAGAAACAGTTGAAACAGAAAGTGATTGGTTAATGGGCACAATTATTGCCGTTATTGTTAATATTGTTTTCGGTATAGGTGGGTGGTTTGGTTATCGTAAATGGAAAAAAAGTCGTGAAGCGGCATATGAAGAACTGACAGGAGAACTCGAATAGTGGAAGCTTTAATCCCAAAATTATTTATTCTCACCGCAGAAGCCAGTGTTGTACTGTTGTTACTATTAATTGCCATGATAATTTTTAATAGCAAAGCAAAACGTAAAGATCTTAAAGCTGTTAATGAGCTTATCAGTAATTACACAGGCTCCAAAGAAGAACGCATAGCAGCGATAAAAAATCACTTAAAAAGCATTGCGTTTAAAGGAAATACAGATGAGCAGGCTGAAAATCTTTTTCAACAGGAAAAATCCATTATTAAAGAATTTGTAACTCTTTATCTGCGCCGGGACACCTATCGTCTATTAGATTATCCAGACAATCTTATTGAATCAGATAATGCTTTTCTCAAAACCAGCGGCGCTGGACTCGCAGCAACAGTAACAGCGGCACCGGAAATATCTGATGATGATTCTAATAGTGAGCAAACAGCCAATGCAACCATACTTGCACGTGAACAAGCTGAATCCAATGAAGTTCACATAAAAGAATTATCAGAACTTCGACTTAAAAATACAGAGCTAAACGAACACTTATTTGAAGCCCTGGAAACCATCACAGCATTAATGACTGAGCATGGTAAAAAAACAGGACAAGAAGTTGAATCCAATGCGCAAACAATATTGGATGCTATTGTTTACTTACGTGACAAACGCTTAATTACTAATAGTGATCCAAGTAATCTGGCACCCTCATCAGATGATAAACATGATGAAGTCGATAGCTTTGATTTAGACGACGATTTTGATTCAACTGATAATTCATTATCTATTGCCCTGGCCGACAACGATGCCACACTAGATGATGCAACCGCAGTCAATCTGGGAATTAATGATGAACTAAACATCGACTTAGATACGTTAGAGGAAGAGACGCCAACACTAGAAGATAATGAAGCCATAGTTGCTCACAAAGCAGGTGATACTCCTGTAACTGAACCTTCTGCAGAATCCAATGCTATAAATCTGGAGGAGGACGATCCGTGGGCTGATGCACTTGCCGAACAGGCAAGCTCAGAGGCTGAGTCAACTCCAGAGGAGGAAGACCCATGGGCCGATGCTTTGGCAGAACAGGCGAGTGCTGAGGCCGATAAAGCTGAAGTTGAAGCAACACCTGAAGAAGATCCATGGGCTGATGCCCTGGCCGAACAGGCGAGTGTTGAAGCTGAAAGTGAAGCCTCTTCTCAAGCTGAAGGCTCTTCTCAGGCTGAAGGCTCCTCTCCGGCCGAAGAAGCAGATCCCTGGGCAGAAGCGCTGGCAGAGCAAGAAAAAGCAGATCATAAATAATGGCTTATAACACTGCCTCAGCATCAGCTAAAAACAATACCCTCTACTGGCATGATTATGAAACCTTCGGCATCGATCCTAAACGGGATCGCCCGGTCCAGTTTGCTGGTATTCGAACCGATGAAGAACTCAATATTATTGGTGAACCTCTGGTTATTTATTGTCGGCCTGCCGATGATTTTTTACCCAGTCCTCAAGCGTGTATGGTGACCGGAATTTCACCTCAGTCAGCACTTAAAAAAGGACTGAATGAAGCTGAATTTATCGCTAAAATTCATGCTGAATTTTCTCGACCGGGTACCTGCACCGTTGGCTATAATAATATTCGTTTTGATGACGAATTTACCCGCTATACTTTATATCGAAACTTCTATGATCCCTATGCCAGAGAATGGCAAAATGGTAATTCACGATGGGATATTATTGATCTATTAAGACTGACAAAAGCACTACGACCACAGGGTATCAACTGGCCTGAACGTGATGATGGTCAAACCAGCTTTAGATTAGAAGAGCTAAGTAAGGCAAATAACATTGCTCATGAATCAGCACATGATGCACTCTCTGATGTACTGGCAACGATTGAAGTCGCACGTCTGGTCAAAAACCAGCAACCCCGTCTCTATCAATATATTTATGAACACCGTTCCAAACACAAGGTACAGGACTTATTTAACTTACAAAAACAAACACCTCTGGTTCACATCAGTGGAATGTATCCGGCAGAACGAGGACACTTAGGTATTGTGGTACCTATTGCCATGGATGCCAATAATAAAAATGCCTTAATTGTTTATGAACTGCATACTGATCCCACTGCTTTTCTTAATATGAATGCTGAACAGATCAAACATTTGACGTTTACTAAAACAGAGGATTTATCTGAAGGTGAACAACGTCTGCCACTTAAAACAATTCATTTAAACAAGTGCCCTATTTTAGTACCACTAAAAACTCTGACAGAAGACAATATAAAACAATGGGCAATTAATCTTGAACAATGCGCCCAACATTTAAACACCCTTAAAACTGATCAAAGTCTATCCGAACGAGTTCAAAATGCCTTTAAACAATCCTACTCAACTGCATCCAGTGATAGCGATCCTGATCAAAGTCTTTATTCCGGTGGCTTCTTCTCACCAGCGGACAAAGATAAAATGGCTATTATCAGAAAAACAAAAAGCACTGAGCTGGGTGATTTGGATCTTAACTTTGAAGATGAACGGCTCGAAGAAATGCT
>WTAX01000384.1 GCA_013139395.1 Gammaproteobacteria bacterium
AGCTATATCATTAATTTTCTTCCTATAATTAAGATGCAGTCATTATCTCTGGAGGTATTAATGTTGTCGGTGATAATAATCACTAGGTCAAAACACGATATGATATATGTGAACCGCGTCACATTACTAAAAATGGTTTTTTAGCTCTGGATATAGAAGAGTTGCAAAGATTGAGTGAAAGTTGATACAAAACGATTATTTCTTATTTTTACTCCCTTAATAACTAAGTAAATTTTATCATCATAAGGGCTCTTCTCCGCTTCGATGAGTGAAGAAAGATGCTAATACTCACGAAACCTGTTGCAATATAAAGCTTCTGAAGGTTTTATAAGCAATAGGTAATATGAGTATCAACATCTCACCCACTATTTTGGGACTGAGCGGCCAGAGAGTCAATGAAATAACTCTAAATAAACATCGCAAGACAGTTCATATAATCTGTCAAAGAGACAAACGTAGAAAAGTAATTGACCCATTAACCGGGAAGCAAGGAACGGTTAATCGATATGTTCAAAGGCAAGTCCGAGACATTCCATTTATGGGGTATCCCTGTTATCTGGAAATCGAATTAGCCCAAGTTTTTATTAGTAAAAATGAACGTCGTATAGAGCAATGTGATTTTGTTGATAAAGGCTGCCGTTTTACTCAACGATACTGCCATCTGATTAGTGGGCTTTGTCGTCATATGAGTATTCAGGCGGTTTCCAGACACTTAAAGATACGTTGGGAAACCGTCAAGAATATTGATAAAGCTTACCTTGAGAAAACATTGCCAGCACTGGAGCCTGAAAAATTAAAGGACTTAAAATATATTGGCGTTGATGAGGTTGCCAGAGCCAAAGGACATGATTATATGACCGTCATCTATGACATGGTTGAGGGGCATTTAATCGGGGTAGAAACTGGACGAACATCAGATGTTTTTACAAAGTTCTTGAAACGAATACCGAAGGAAACCACTGAAAATATAGAGGCAGTTGCCATGGATATGGGACCAGCCTATCAAAAATCAGTAAGAGAAATACTGCCAAATGCCGATATCGTCTTTGACCGGTTTCATGTCATGAAGAACTTCTCTGATGTGATAAAGAATCAACGCAGGATTGAATTTAGAAGAGCCAATAAACCAGGAAAAGATTTATTAAAGGGATGCTATTATCTTTTGCTAAAAAATGAAGACAAGCTGACAGAGAAGCAATCAGGCCGATTGAATAACTTGCTATCAGAAAATCAAAATTTAAATATTTTATATCTGATGAAAGAACAGTTGCAGGCATTGTGGAATAACAAGGATGTTGACATGATGAAGACAGAATTAGAGCAATGGTGTGTCATGGCTGACCAAACAAATATGGCCTATTTGAAAACCTTTGCTAAGTCATTGAGAAAGAACAAAGAGGGTATTTGTAACTATGCCAAATACCAACTGACATCCGCCAGAATCGAAGCGGGCAATGTCAGTATTGGCTTAATAAGAAAACGAGCCAGAGGGATCCGGGATACTGAGTACTTCAAACTAAAAATCAGGCAAACATCCATTCCTGATAAGCAGAGTATGTTCTATTTTGGACAAAATCTCACTCATTAAAGCGGAGAACAACCGTTAAGTGTCTTGATGATAATTTCTGATATTTTTTAAAATATAAAGTCTCATGGGCAAATGAGAATATGCCTATGCCATTGATAATGAAAATATACTGACTTATGCAAACAAAAAATGACTAAATGAAAGTCAGAAAACACGAGTCGGTATTTTCTTTTTTAAGTTGCAATGTAGTGGTACAGAGAATTTGGCCACCAAATTGGAGGTGCTATAATGCATTATGAACAATTAGGTGGTGATATGACAACCACTCCAATTTATCGTTTTTACCCGTTTTCCTGAATAGTATTTGTTTAATTACATCGGTGAATCATAGAAAATATAGGGTGTCGCATAGCCACTGATCTCAAAGTAGATTTTCTTCTCACCAGCATCGACCTTATAATTTTGATTATTATCTAAAACGCCATAACCGTAACGATAATCACGTGCTGTATTACCAGAGGTGCTTTGGGCTGTGGAGAGCTTATCAATTTTAATAAAGCGTTTAACCAGTTTTTCACCCATATAAATGTCTAAAACGCCATCGGTTCCTGTCCAGTTTTGAATGGAACGACTGAATTTATTTTGCGATTCCTGAGTACAGGCTGATAGGGTGATTAATAATATTACTATAAATATTGGTTTCATTTGTTATCCTTTTCTTTTTCCAGAGAGCATGAACATTGGACATGAAAATACATTTTTATTGATAAAGGGATCGTTATTATGTCGGATCAGTCCACGAATTGATTCTGCATGAAGATCGTCAAATTCACCGGCCTGGCGAAAATATTCCAGTACAATACCCATGCGTTCAAAGGTGTGTAAATCGTCCCATAAGCCTATGGCTTTCTTTTCAAAAAAACGGTCAGAAAAACCAAGCAGTAAGACACCACCGGGTTTTAAAATACGAGCAATCTGTTGAAATACTTTAACAGGCTGCGTCATATATTCAACTGAAAATGAACAAATAACCACATCAAACTGCTGATCATCAAAAGGCAGCTCCGGCTGTTGATTCAAATCATGCAGTGTGTATTGATTAAGTGCCGGATTTTCTTTTAAATCCTGTTCTTTTAAGCCTAGCCCAGTAATATCAATATTCTCCAGGTTATCAGGGATATGAGAATCTGGTCCAGCCATCAGGTCAAGAATGCTTGAATCATTTTTCAGATGTTTGCTGTAAAACTGAGTCAATTGTTCAAGTGCAGCCTGATCCACTACAGGTTGTGTTTCTATGGCATCATAAAAGACGGCATCATCATCTTCAATTTTTCTGATAAAGGGCATTCCCTGAGAAAAATCAAAGGGTGTGGCTGTCAGTGGTACTTGAAAACCCGGACCATTGGTGGTGATGGTTTCGGCAATATCATTACAGCGGCCGCCGTTTTGCTGATTGACATCAAACACATCGGTAATAGTCGCTGATACCTGGATAGGGGACCTGGCAAGAGGATGATTTAAGTCGATTTCAAGGGAATCTTCAGTCTTAGCCAGTACTCTAAAAGGACGATTGTCCATCTTAAAGCAATCGGCAACCCCTTCAATCATACCGCGTGGATAAAATCGTCCAATAGTGGGTTCTATGGCAATCGGGCCGCTATAGTATCGATTAAATTTACTGATAGATATGGTTTGTATCTTTGATGGGTTAAATTCATCTTCTAATAACTCACCGGCTTTATAGTTAATGTTGAGCGTTTGATTAAGCTGCGCACGTTTAATTTGATAATCAAAAACAGGAGGGTAAAAATCACGCCAGAAATTTGTTTTTAGTACAAAGTTACTGTCTTTATAGGCGGCTAATTCATCATGCCACTGGACATCAATCAGGATACTTAAGTTTTGTTTATCATCAATCATATTTTATTAGAGCAGAGAGGTTTTAATCGGGTATATTTATTACGACAAGAACAGGAAAGGGTGAAAAAAGTATTAACACCCGAATTAATCAGGTGTTAATCACTTCATTCAGTAAAGCGATAAAAAAGGTTTATATACCTAATTTTGCTTTAATTGCATCAATAACTGCATCACTTGAAGTCGCTTCAACAGTCATTAACATGCCTTCTTTTTCATAGAAACCAGCAAGAGGCGCAGTCATTTCATTATACACTTCAAGACGATTGCTGATAA
>WTAX01000519.1 GCA_013139395.1 Gammaproteobacteria bacterium
GGACTTCATCATATGCTTCCTGACTTTTCTGGAAGTTATATTGAGCCTGTCTTGTTTTAGAACTTACTGAATTACCCTCATAAATCGGAATAGAGAGATTGACACCGATGGAGCTGTCATGGGACTGTGAGGCGGCTAAGGAAGTAGGCCCGTTGCTTTTTCTATAACCATAAGATGCCGTTAAACCAAGAGTTGGATAATGACCTGAGCGTTGCAGATTAATATTTTCTTTTTGGACCAGGGTATCTTCTTTTGCCGCAAGTAAGGTGTAGTTACCACTAAGAGCCTGATCAACCCAATGTGTTATTTTTTCGGGTGTCGGTGGTAATAAAGGAATTGTTTCTGCCATAGCTGAGACATTATCAATGTATTGGCTGGTTAACTCACGCAACACTTCTTTGGCAATGAGAAGTTCATTTTCTGCAGAAATGACCTGTGCATTGGCATTATCATATCCAGCCTGTGCTTCATGGACATCGGTGATGGCAATAATACCGACTTCATAACGTCGTTTTGCCTGATCAAGCTGGCGACTAATGGCTTTCCTTTCGGATTTTGAAAAGCCAACATTATCTACTGCTGCCAGGGTGTTAAAATAAGCATCGGCAGAACGAATAATTAAATCTTGTTGTGCGGCATTTAAAAGCGCATCAGCCTTACTGATTTCAAGATTAGAAATCTTATAATTAACATAGTTGCGATTATCAAAAATACTCTGATTTAAATCAAGACTATAACCATGTCGATTAAAGGATGTATCACTATTACTGTTTTTGGGTTTGTCGTTATTATTGCCTGATGCATCGGCAGAAGCACTAATGACGGGTAAGAATCTGGCAAATGCTTGTACAGAGCCCTCACCAACTGAATGTCTTTGTGAGATAACCTGTTTCAGTACTGGATCAGATTGGTAGGCTAAACCGTAGACATCTAATAAATCTTCAGCATGAATGACTGAAGTGAATGATAGTGTTGTTGGCAGACATAAATATATGGCTAACGCAGTAAGTCTTTTTTGTGTGGTTTTGTTTTTCTTTGAATTCATGTTTGTTAACATCCTTAGTTAGTGTTCATCCGTTTATTCTGCTTTTAACCTCCCCCTTCTTTAGAAGGGGGATTGAGGGGGTTGCAAATCAACAACTTAAACCCCTCTGTCCCCCTTTGAAAAGGGGGAAGAAAAGAAACAGCTATTTATGGATGAACACTAGTTAATAATTTATTATTTATTATACGCATATTTCTTATAATATGTCTATCTTGCTAGTGCCGGTTTTGGAAAGAACTTTGTGTCGTTTTTATTGATTTCGATTGTTTATTTTTTTTGTGTGCTCAGAATAAATGCGCTGGGATTTGTGTGGAATGAATGTTCAATCTTTACAATATGCTCTTAGACGATTATTTGCTTTTATGGTAACTAAAATCCAAGGGTCATTCTGAGCCTGGCGTTTGTGAGCAGGTTCGCATTTTGTGAAATAATTTTTTGCTCAATGTCTTGTATGTATACCTTTTGTCGCTATATAAGTTACCCTGCTCTTTATTCTGAGTTTCAAGTGCGGGCCTATTTTTGTATAAAATATACAGGGTTGGTTGTGTTTTTTGATGGTCTACATGAGGAATAATCTTTTAGTATAATTTTATCTTGTCGTAAATTTATATTTTATTGGACTGCGTCTCATAAAAATATTTAAAACTAATATACTATCTAATCTTGTTAAATAAATATAAGACAGAATGTTTTTTAACAACACCTTTAGATGATTAAATGTGATCATTATTCAAGCTTCATTGATAATAATAATCGAGTCATGATTTGATTTAACATCTGGAAACTAATTACTGTTTCCAATAACACTCTAAACGAAAAAGGAATAAAAATATGTCTACTAACTATTTTTCACGTATTAATGGAAGTAATTTAAGCACCACAAATACCGGCTTAGATCAACTGGTTGATACTATAAGCAGCGATATGGGTTTATCTGGCAAAATATCAGATAAGGATATCAATGGTGGTATGACTGCAGCTAATGCAATGAATGCGATTATCATTGAAGCAGTAGAAAAGACTGGGGTTGCGCCTGATGGCGTATTTAATGAACAGGATATCAGAGACGTAAATCAATATATCCGTACAAATTATAAAGATGAATGGGCTGAATTACATGGTGATGATGAAGGTGGGGAAGAAACCGGTTATCACCTGGTTCAAAATGATGGTGCAACAGAAAACTTTCGCGGAAAAAATCTGACCAATACGGTTGCTGATGGCATTTATCATCTGGGATTTGCAATCCAGGGTAATCGACTACTCAATGAAGACGGCAATGCCAATGCCACCTTATCACAGGCTGCTGAATGGCTGACCGCTTTTTACACCGATCGTTCTACAACACAAAGTGGTCTGGACAGAATGACGGATATGGTCATGGCTGATAATGGCCTGAGCAATCGGATTTCTGATAAAGATATATCTGATGGTGCCGATGCTGCAAACAGCATGAATGCCATCATTAAGGAAGCCATTGATAAGCAGGGTCTTGCAAATGACAATGCAATTGATGTCGCAGATATACGTCAAATCAATAGCTACATTCGCGATAATTATCAGAATGAATGGGTTGAACTTCATGGTGATG
>WTAX01000259.1 GCA_013139395.1 Gammaproteobacteria bacterium
CTTTGTCCATAAGTGGTTTTATCTTTCGTGTGCTTCTGAAATTGAATGACTCACCTTATCAAACAAAATACTGGTTTAAAAAACTACCTCATAAAGTGGATATTATTTTGTTGGCCAGTGCATTAACTATGGTCTATATCCTGGGTGTTAATCCATTCACCACGTTTTGGATAGCAGAAAAAATTATCGGCTTGTTGCTCTATATTATGCTGGGTATGGTGGCGCTTAGGTGGGGTAAAACAAAGAACATAAAGATAATAGCTGCAGGACTGGCTGTCATGGTCTTTTCCTATATTGTTTATGTGGCACATTACAAAGCACCAACGGTTGTGTTTAGTTATTCATAAGGCTTTATTTCCGAGACTCTCAGGCAAAAAGTTATCCTTTATTTTGCATCTTGATCTTAATCATTCACACTGAGTTTTATTCTTGCTCTAATAGCACTTCAACATTATATCGGGGATACCTGTGTTTATACAAATTGATGAGCAGGCTAAAAAGTCTTTTGCTCTTTTTAATCTGGGATTCCGTCCCTTCTTTTTATTATCCGCTCTATTTGCTGTTATCTTAATGGCCATCTGGGGCTTGTTGTATACTAATATCATTCAACTCAATACCTACTATGGTTTTATTGACTGGCATAGTCATGAGATGTTATTTGGTTATGCCGCTGCTGTTATTGCCGGGTTTTTATTAACAGCGGTCAGAAACTGGACTAACGTCGATACCATTAGTAAAACACCTTTGGCCATGTTAGCCGGAGTTTGGTTATTAGCTCGAATTTTACCTTTTACACCTGCTCCCGGACTATTAATTGCCGTGGTTGATATCTCTTTTTTCTTCTTTTTAGCATTGGCTGTTGCCCATCCTATTATCAAAGTAAAACAGTGGAGCAACCTGATTATGGTGGCTATTCTGAGTACTTTTATGGTGGCTGATATTCTCGTGCAGAGTCAGCATCTTGGCTTCATGGATGGTGGTGTGACAGCAGGTAATTCATTAGCTTTATATAGTGTGTTAATGATTATTCAGGTGTTAACCGGGCGAGTAATGCCTTTCTTTACTCGTGTTGTGGTTCCTGATACCCAGGTGATCGAACGTCCGCTATTAGAAAAAGTGTTATTAATTACTTTAGTATTGCTGGCGTTAGCTGATGTATTTATGCTTGATAGTCTGATTATCTCGTTGTTAGCAGGTATTCTTCTGGTTGCTCACCTCATGAGAGTTTTACCCTGGTTTTCTAAGCCAGTGCTTAATACGCCGATTTTATGGGTACTCTATGCGGGTTATTTTTGGCTGATTATTGGTTTTGCTATGAAGATGCTGGTGGGTTTCAATCTGGTTACTAATAATCTGGCGATTCATGCCTGGACTGTCGGTGTGATTGGAATTACGACTTATGGCATGATGGCACGCGTGTCTTTGGGGCATACCGGACGTGAAATGTTACCTTCAAAGTTAGTGGTCATCGGCTTTTATTTATTGTTTTTAGCTGCCGTCATTCGTGTCATATTGCCTTTATTTTTAATGGGGCAATATGTTTTATGGATTGAACTGTCATCAGCACTTTGGGTCGCAGCCTTTGTTCTCTTCACTATTGCATATATGCCTGTTTTAACTCAGCCCAGAGTTGATGGCCGGGCAGGGTAAAGATATCTGTGAGCGTTAAGCGCTTAACGCTTAAACCTTACTTTCTGCTAACCAGAAATCATGCTTATTACAAAAGCTGGTGGCATATAGCTTACCCTTATAACCGGCAGGCAGGGTATAACTGGAAATGGCTTCATCATCAGGTGTAAATGTTTTCTCACCTAATACTTCGCCATCTTTAGAAACCAATGTGTGACGCACAATAAAGTGTTTGGCTGACATACCATGATCAGTCTCTACAGTAACCTTTTGACCATCAATTTTAATGCTGGGTAAATGCCCACCCACTTTTTTTGCCCATTTGCCCGGGTTCTCCTTAGTATAAACAATACCAGCCATTGAGTTATGATTTGCAGCGAATACGCTGCTTGTTGATGCGCCTGTAGCGACGGTAGCAACTGCTGCGACAGAAAGAGCATCTTTGAGAAAAGTACGACGAGAGTTTGTTTGTGACATCAATTTATTCCTTTTAAATAGATTCAGTGAACGGGTACTATATCGAGTATAGATAGTTTTTGACAAATATCAATAAAACACAGTTTGAAAATTATTGTATAATGGCGGCCCTACTCACAACCTGATAGACAAAAAACGTGCTGATCGATCCTATTTTAACCATTATCTTAACTTTGGCAGCCTATCTCTTTGGCTCGATTTCTGCCGCCATTATTGTTTGCAAAATTATGGGCCTGCCTGATCCCCGAACTCAAGGTTCTAACAATCCGGGGGCTACCAATGTGCTTCGCATTGGCGGCAAAAAAGCCGCGGCAATTACCCTTATGGTCGATATGTTAAAAGGCTTTCTGCCAGTATTGATTGCTGTGCTGCTAAACAGTGATGAACTGACATTGGCTTTGGTGGCAATGGCAGCGTTTCTGGGGCATTTGTATCCGGTCTTTTTCGGCTTTAAGGGTGGTAAAGGTGTGGCGACTGCTTTTGGTGTAATACTGGGTCTTAGCTGGCCGGTTGCTGTGGCAATGATGCTGACCTGGCTTGCGGTGGCTTATGGTTTAAAAATATCGTCCATGTCAGCCCTGGTGGCTGCTGCATTAGCTCCCTTTTATTTTTGGTGGTTAACTGGCTCAGATGTATTTATTATCATGTCAGTCTGTTTATCCATTCTGCTTATCTGGCGGCATCGCAGCAATATTAAGCGCTTGTTAGATGGGACAGAGACATAGCCTCAGTTGTTTCCAGGAGCTCTCAGATCATCTAATGGCCATCTCGGTGTTGCAGTAAATCCATTACCATCGTGGTCACCGGCAGATAATCTCTGCAGTCCAGCATAAGCAATCATGGCACCATTATCGGTACAAAATTGCGGCTTGGGATAGAAGATATCCAAAGAATTTGTTTTAGCCAACTCAGTCAGGCGAGCACGAAGACATTGATTAGCACTGACGCCGCCGGCAATAACCAAACGCTTATGATTCGTTTCTTTTAACGCTCGTTTGCATTTAATGGTCAGAGTATCGACTACAGCTTCTTGAAAAGCATAGGCAATATCTGCTTTGGTTTGTTCTGTTTTATCCGACTCAGTCCAGGTATTTAAGACAAAGGTTTTTAAACCGCTAAAACTCATGTCTAAGCCCGGGCGGTTGACCATGGGACGAGGAAATTTATAACGACCTACAGTACCCTTATGTGCAAGCTCAGAAATAACCGGTCCGCCTGGATAGCCTAAACCCAGCATTTTGGCAGTTTTATCAAAGGCTTCACCCACTGCATCATCCAGAGATTCACCAATTATTTTATATTGCCCGATACCCGAGACATCAACCAGCATGGTGTGTCCGCCTGAAACCAGCAAAGCCAGAAAAGGGAATTGGGGAATATTATCTTCTAACATAGGCGCTAATAAATGGCCTTCCATATGATGTACGCCAATACTGGGGCATTTCCATGTCCAGGCTAATGAGCGACCTACAGCAGCACCTACCATTAAAGCACCCACCAAGCCCGGGCCTGATGTGTAGGCAATACCATCAATATCTTCACTGTGGCAATCAGCCTCTGCCATGACCTGCTGTATCAGGGGAATAATGCGCCTGACGTGATCTCTGGAGGCCAGTTCAGGCACGACGCCGCCATAATCAGCATGCAATGCTATCTGGCTATATAGTGCCTCAGCTAATAAACCCTGCTGATCATCATAAATAGCAATACCTGTTTCATCACAAGATGTTTCAATACCTAATACTTTCATGAGCGTATTTTCCGCTCTAAGTGCTATATTTACAAGAAGTTTACCAGATAAATAATGATGCTCAGATAAAAAAGAAAGGAAATAGGAAAGATCTTTTGCATTTATTTTCTGGTAGGAGTATGATTCCGTCTCTGCGTTACAGGTCAGATTATATCGGAACTTTTTATTAAGTCAGTTATAAATTCAGAAAGTATAGAGCTGGGCCTGGGGATAACATTAAATTTTGGTAGGAGCTAGGAGTCTACATGCCATCGGTAAAGATTAAAGAAAACGAACCATTTGACGTAGCATTACGTCGTTTCAAACGTTCTTGTGAAAAAGCAGGCGTATTATCAGAAGTTCGCCGTCGTGAACATTATGAAAAGCCTACAGCTGTACGTAAACGTAAAGCTGCAGCTGCTGTTAAGCGCTGGCAGAAAAAGCAATCTCGTGATATTGGTCGTCGCAAACGCATGTACTAAAAATTTAACTACTGACTACTAAAAATATTATTTTTATTAGTTAACTAGTTAAACAGTTTTGAGTTTTGCAAAACAATTACTCCAAGCTATAAAATATGAGCTATAAACTATGAGCCAGACTTTAAAGTCTCGTCTTCAGGACGATATGAAAAATGCCATGCGGGCTAAAGAAAAAGACCGTCTTGTCGTGATTCGTGGCACAATAGCGGCCGTAAAACAGCGCGAAATAGATGAACGAATTGAACTTGATGATACCCAGATATTGGCGATATTAGACAAGTTGGTTAAACAGCGACGGGACTCTGCCCAGCAGTTTCGCGATGCCGATCGTCTTGATCTGGCTGAAAAAGAAGAAATGGAGATGGGCATACTCCAGGAATATCTTCCCGTTGCATTAACCGAAACAGAAATTGCCCAGTTAATTGACGAAGCCATTAGCACAACAGGTGCTCAGTCAATGAAAGAAATGGGTAAAGTGATGGGAATGCTCAAGCCTAAAGTACAGGGAAGAGCAGATATGTCACAGGTCAGCACCCTTATCAAACAGAAATTATCCTAAACTGCTAACAGCTTAGGAAATGACGTTCTGCTCATAAGAATGTAACTCTTGTTTTTTAACTCTGGTTTTTTTAACTCTGGTTTTTAAATCCGGTTTCTTTACATAATACTTGTAAGCCCTTTCTTATTATTTGCCTCATGTTATATTGGTCCCTTATTAAGATCGGTAAAGATCCCTATAAGTCCGCTTGAAGATTTATTTTAGGATAATGATTATTTATGGCTGGAATGATTCCTAGAGAATTTATTGATGAAGTTTTGGCATATACCGATATTGTCGAACTCATTGACTCCCGAGTACCTCTTAAACGCTCAGGTGCTAATCACATGGCCTGCTGCCCCTTTCATGGCGAAAAAACACCCTCATTTAGCGTTAGTCAGCCAAAACAGTTTTACCATTGCTTTGGTTGTGGTGTCAGTGGTAATGCCATTAACTTCTTAATGGAATATGAACACCTGAGCTTTGTTGAGTCGATTGAAGAATTGGCACAAATGGCAGGTATGCAAGTACCCAAAATCGCCTATACTAATGAGCCGCAGAAACAGTCGCCGGAACAATTCGAGCTGCTCGATCAGGTTTCAAATTACTATCAATACCAGCTAAATCATCATAGTCAGGCACAGCAAGTTCAACATTATGTGCAGCAGCGGGGCTTGAGCCCTGAGATTGTAAAACGATTTGGCCTGGGCTTTTCACCTCCCGGTTGGGAAAATGTACTCAATGTAATTGGCGCGGGTGATCAGAATAAAATACAAGCTTTGTTTGATACCGGCATGTTGATCAAGCGAGATGAAGCTCACTCAGGACATAGCAATAAATCACCTTATTATGATCGTTTCAGAGAGCGACTGATGTTTCCTATCCGTGATCGCAGGGGGCGGACCATTGCCTTTGGCGGTCGTATTCTGGGTGATGGCAAGCCCAAGTATCTGAATTCACCAGAGACTCGCTTATTTCACAAAGGGCAGGAACTGTATGGTCTTTTTGAACTCAAGCAGGCATTACGCAAAATAGAAAAAATCCTGGTTGTTGAAGGCTATATGGATGTTGTCTCACTGGCGCAATTTGATATTAATTATAGTGTCGCAACTCTGGGAACAGCAACAACGGCAGAACATTTACAAAAATTATTTCGTCTATGTGATGAAGTCTTTTTTTGTTTTGATGGTGATCGGGCGGGCAGAGATGCAGCCTGGCGGGCAATGAACAATGCCTTACCTGCAATAAAACCGGGCAAGCAGGCGCGCTTTATGTTTTTACCGGATGGTGAAGATCCGGATACACTGGTTCGAGAAAAAGGCAAGACTGGTTTTGAAGCGGAAATGACTCAAGCCATGACTTTTTCAGAATTCTTTTTTGACAGCCTGATGAAGCAAGTCAATATGGATTCTCTTGATGGGCGTTCTAAATTAATTGATCTGAGTAAGCCCTATCTGGAAAAAATACAGGAAGGGGCTTTTCTGACTCTAATGATTGCACGCTTATCAGAGCTGGCCGATATAGAAAAAGCCAGTTTACTGCCCCTGTTAGGAATAAAATCAGCAACACCGGAAAGAAGCCGGAAAGCACCGCAAGATAAGGCTTTTAATTCTTCTATGGGGCAAACACGACAAGCACCATCACCAGTAAAAAAAGCCATTACTTATTTGCTGCAATACCCTAATCTGGCAGAAAATGCAGGTGATCCGGGACGTTTTTTATCACTGGAAATAGAAGATATAGGTCTTTTTGTGCAACTGCTTGATTTACTGCAAAATGATCCCCATTTAACAACTGCAAGGATCTTAGCGCATTGGCAAAACAGCACACAGCATCAGTATCTTGCGGCATTAGCCGTTGAACCATTGTTGATTACTGATGAGCAGGCAATTAGTTGCGAATTTAATGAAACATTACAGCTTCTTACTCGTCAATATCAGCAGCAGCGTCTTACTCAGTTAGAGCGCAAAGAAAGAAACCAGGGATTGGGCGCATTGGAAAAGAAGGAATATGTGCAAATGCTTCTATCAATAAAATCAGATTAACGGATTATTAATATTTTGCTCTAAAGCCACTGTTTTATACAGTTATGTGAACAAAATTTGGTTTTTTTAGCGATTTTTATGTGGGTTTTTACTTGCTACCTCGCAGAATAGCACTCTATGTGCTATAATGACAAGTTAACTTTCGAGCCTTATTTGAGCTCTTATTTTATAGATTATATATTTTTCAAGTGATAATATTTTATGGATCAAACCACCCAACAATCTAAAATAAAACTTCTTATTGCCCGTGGCAAAGAGCAAGGCTATCTGACCTATGCAGAAGTAAATGACCACCTGCCCAACGATATTCTGGAACCAGAACAAATCGAAGATATCATTGCGATGATTAATGATATGGGTATCAAAGTCGTCGAAACAGCACCTGATGCGGATGATCTGATTGTCGAAGGTTCTTCAACTGATACGACAGATGATGATGCTGTTGAAGAAGCGGCTGCAGCTCTGGCTTCAATGGATGCTGAATTTGGTCGTACTACTGACCCTGTGCGTATGTATATGCGAGAAATGGGCTCTGTTGAACTGCTTACCCGTCAGGGTGAAATTAAGATTGCTAAGCGTATTGAAGAAGGCATGAAGCAAATGTATTCTGCTTTGGCATCCTATCCGGCAACGATCAGTCTTTTATTAACAGAATATGAGAGGGTTGAAAACGAAGAGCGAAAAATTACTGATATTCTCAGCGGCACTGGCTTCGCCTTACTCGATGAGGAAGATGTTGAAGATCACTTGCTGGCGAATCCTGCTTCAACACCGAATGATTCCACTGATGACGATGATGATGAAGAAGATAATGAACCCGTTGGTCCAGATATGGAACTGGTTAAAGAACATTTTGCTCTTATACGCAATTTAAATGAAAAGTTATTGCGTGTAGAAACGGGTGATAACTTCGATAGTGATAAATGTAAAAAACTACGTGCAGAGATGGCCGAAGCCTTTATGCGCTTAAAGCGTACCCATAAACTCAATGATCGCATGATTGCTGCTTTACGTTCTTTAATCGAGCGTGTTCGTATGCACGAAAAAGTTATTCTTACTGCCTGTGTCGAAAAAGCACACATGCCTAGAAAAGAATTTATAACGTCTTTCCCTGATAATGAAACCGACCTCACCTGGCTGGATATGCATATTGAAAAGGGTGATTCTTATTCAGAAGTACTGAAAGAACATGCAGACGAAATTCGTAAAGCGCAGAGAAAACTAGTCGCAATTGGTAACGAATGTCGTATGAGTATCTCCGGCATAAAAGGCGTTAACCGTCAAATGTCTATCGGCGAAGCTAAAGCACGCCGAGCTAAAAAAGAAATGGTAGAAGCTAACCTGCGTTTAGTGATATCCATTGCAAAGAAATACACTAACCGGGGTTTACAATTCCTGGACCTGATTCAGGAAGGTAATATCGGACTGATGAAAGCGGTTGATAAATTTGAATACCGTCGTGGTTATAAATTTTCAACCTATGCCACCTGGTGGATTCGTCAGGCAATAACCCGTTCTATTGCCGATCAGGCACGCACCATTCGTATCCCCGTTCACATGATTGAAACTATCAATAAGCTGAACCGTGTTTCTCGACAACTATTGCAGGAAAAAGGTCGTGAAGCGACCCCTGAAGAGCTGGCAGAAAAAATGGAAATGCCGGAAGATAAGGTTCGTAAAGTACTGAAAATTGCCAAAGAACCTATCTCAATGGAAACACCTATCGGTGATGATGAAGATTCACATCTGGGTGATTTTATTGAAGATCAAAACATACAATCACCTTCAGAAACCGCCAATACAACGGGTCTGAAAAACGCCACAAGAAATATTTTAGAAGGCTTAACTGCACGAGAATCTAAAGTACTCAGAATGCGTTTTGGTATTGATATGAATACTGATCATACTTTGGAAGAAGTAGGCAAACAATTTGATGTAACACGTGAGCGTATTCGCCAGATTGAAGCAAAAGCATTACGTAAATTGCGTCATCCTACCCGTTCAGAAATGTTACGCAGTTTTATGCGTGAAGATTAAGCATTATCTGCATTGTATTTTCCTCAAAGAAGCTGGTCATATTATAAATAACCCTTTATAATATCCAGCTTCTTGAATCATTGCATTCAACCCTATAAGGGCCTGTAGCTCAGTTGGTTAGAGCATCCGACTCATAATCGGCAGGTCGACAGTTCGAGTCTGTCCAGGCCCACCATAATTCTTTGTTTTATAAAGACTTTTTCAAATTTGTTTTATGAGAAAAACTGAAATTTAGCCTTTAGGTGCATTTAGGTGCAGTGTTGAATTTTAAGTCTTTTTTACATACAATAAAAAGTACTTACTCAATCAAGGTTTTATTAGTCCTACTTAAAATTTCATTTTAAATTTTAAGGAGACACAACATGGCTTCTATCCAAAAGATTAGTCGTGCAAAAGGTGTAGTTTATAAAGTAACCATTCGCCTGAGTGGTACTGGTACGATATGCAAAACTTTCCCCACTAAAAAAGCTGCGGTGGAATTTGCTCGCACTGTAGAAGGTGACGATAAATTGGCGACGGCATTAGGTAATCCAGTCACCAGAGCATTAACTCTATCCAATCTCATTGAAGAATATCTTGAGCAGTATAATGGTAATGACCATGGTATTTATGGTTGTTTGTCCTGGTGGTCTAGCCAGTATGGGCACATTTCTCTTAATAAAATCAGTGCAGTCATAATTCGTGATGGCGTAAAACGTTTAAGTAGCGGTAATGTTCTCCGTGGTAATGGCCCTGGAAAACTCAAAGAAATGAACCGAAAGCGTTCAGGCTCAACGGTTAATAGATATAAAGCCAACCTCAGTTCTGTATTTGAATATGGTAAGGAACATTATGGATTGACAGAAAATCCATGTCGTGAAGTAAAATCTAAACCGGAGAATAAAGGTCGAACCCGGTTTCTATCAGATACAGAACGCAAGTCATTGTTATCCTATTGCAAGCAATCTGATTGGGATAGGCTCTATTTGTTGGTTCTGATGGCATTGACAACAGGTGCAAGACTGGGTGAATTATTGCACTTAAAGCATCAGGATATCGATCTTAACAAACGTATTGCTCATTTATGGACTTCTAAGAATGGTGAACAACGTTTATTGCCCCTGACAAATGAAGTTATATATCTACTCCAACCAAAGAAAGATGATAAAGTTGTTTCACTGGTTCAGCATGATGAAAATAAACTATTATTTCCTTCCATAAAGAAGCCTCATCAACCTTTTGAGTTCCGTAAGCATT
>WTAX01000239.1 GCA_013139395.1 Gammaproteobacteria bacterium
CTTGATTCTTTCATTAACCGACATTATATAGTTATAGCATATAACTTAATAATAGTAGATAAAGCTCATGTCAAATAATTGGTTCAATTTTCTAAGTCAGAACGGCGCCTCATTTAATGCAGAAAAAGAAGTCACATTCTCTTCAGCAACACCCATAGACAACACACTATTTGCAGGTGATCTCTTTATCACCGATTTATCCTGGCTTGGTGTTATAGAAGTCAGTGGTGACGATAGCAAAACATTTTTACAAGGCCAGTTAACCAATGACATCAATGCAATAACACCTGACACATCACAGCTAAGTGGTTTGTGTACACCCAAAGGTCGTTTAAAGGCACTATTTTCAATTTTTTCAGATTCCAGTAAGCTCTATCTGCAACTCCCCGTCCCTCTTCTTGAAGAAACACTAAAACGCCTCAAAATGTTTGTCATGATGAGTAAAGTCGAGCTCATAGATGTTAGTGATAGTTTAATTAAAATAGGCATTTATGGTACTAAGGCAGAAAGCTGTCTTTTAGAGAATGGCTTTAGTATACCTAGTGAAGTCAATAGCGTGACTCAGCATAATGATATGCAATTAATCCGTTTGCACGGTGATAAACCCCGATTTGAATGTGTAGGTACTAATGATTCGATTCAGAATTTATTCGAAACATTACAAAAAGATGCTCACTATTTGAACACTGAACACTGGAAACTATTAGATATTCATTCAGGCATACCGAACGTCTTTGCATCATCTAAAGAAGCCTTTATTCCTCAAATGCTTAATCTTCAGGTTCTTGATGGCATCAGCTTTAAAAAAGGCTGCTATACCGGACAGGAAATCGTTGCAAGAATGCAATATCTTGGAAAATTAAAACGTAGAATGTATCGTGCACATTGTGATGCCCGGACATTGCCTGTTCCAGGAGACCGTCTTTACTCAAAAACAGCAAAAAGTGGTCAGGGTTCAGGAAATATTGTTGATGCGCAGCTCTCCACTGATGGCGGAATTGATTTGCTGGCAGTCATCACTACTGATGCCGTTGAAAATAATGATATTTTTCTTGATGAAGAATTTAAAACTCAATTGTCACTTAAAGAAATTCCATACTCTGTTAATACAGAAGAATGAAGCGCATCAATATTTAATAACTTCATTTACTTTTTTATTGTAATTAACTTTCTATATGATATAAATAAGTTAACATTAATGATACGTTAAATAGATAAAGGGTTTCCTTTTGAGAAATAAAGTTCTTGAAGACAAATTTTATATTGCATTATTGGATGATTTAGAAAAACAGAAATTGGTTTTACCTACAATGCCGGAAGTCGCATTAAAAGTACGTGATGCCGTTTCTGATGAGGATGCCAGTGCTAAGCAAATTGCCAATGTGATAGCCTTAGATCCCGCTATTTCTGCCCGCATGATTCAGGTGGCCAATAGTCCCTTATTAAGAGGATCAAAGAAAACTGACACGGTTGAGCAAGCCATCACCCGAATGGGACACACTCTGGTTAAATCAATGGTCATCAACATGGCTATGCAGCAGGTTTTTAAAGCCAGTAACCCTTTAACCAAAAAATACATGCAGACAATCTGGACACAAAGTACTCAGGTTGCATCAATTGCTTCCGCTATGGCCAGTCACTTTACCAAATTAAAACCCGATCAAGCCATGTTGGCCGGATTAGTACATAATATTGGTGCTTTACCCATCATCACTCGTGCAGAACAGATCCCGGCTCTGATGCAGGATGAAGATATATTTGCTTCCCTTATCGAACGCTTATCAGGTCCAATCGGCACTTCCATTTTGAAGAGCTGGAATTTTCCTGACAATCTCAGCATCGTTGCGAATGAACACAACAATTATAGCTATGATAGTGAAGCTATTGATTATGTTGATGTTGTCATTGTTGCCAAATTACAAAATCTTGCTGGTACCGATCATCCTGATGCTCAAATAGATTGGAACGACGTTCCTTCTTTTTGTAAACTTGGCTTAGCAGGTGATTCAGAAGTGGTCGAAATTGAAGATATAGTGATGGAAGAAATTGAAATAACACAACAACTGTTTAATTAATGGCTATCCCTTCTCTTAATTAACAGCTATCCCTTCTGCAAAAGTGAAGAAGGGATCTGAGTAGTCTCTGAATAAACCCTGTCTTACTTTTCAACCGTTCGCATGTGTGGAAATAACAGCACATCACGAATCGAAGGAGCATCTGTCAACAGCATCACCAGACGATCGATACCAATGCCTTCGCCAGCCGTTGGCGGCATACCATGTTCCAGAGCGATGATATAGTCTTCATCAAAGTGCATGGCTTCATCATCTCCAGCTTCCTTCTCTTCAACCTGCTTTCTAAAACGCTCTGCCTGATCTTCCGGGTCATTAAGCTCTGAGAATCCATTAGCTAATTCTCGACCACCAACAAAAAACTCAAAACGGTCAGTCACAAAGGGATCATCATTATTACGACGCGCCAAAGGTGAAACTTCTGTAGGATACGCAGTAATAAACGTTGGCTCCATTAAACGATGTTCAACTGTTTTCTCAAAAATTTCAATCTGAACTTTACCCAGACCATAGTTGTGTTTCAACGGAATACCCAAAGATTCCGCCAATTGTCTTGCTTCATTGATATCATCTAATTGAGAGACTTGTATTTCAGGATTAAAATGTAAGATAGACTCTTTAACCGTCATTCGACAAAATGGTTTGCCAAAATCAATTTCTAAACCCTGATATTCAAACACCGGACTTCCTAAGACATTATTTGCAAGACCACGTAACATTTCTTCCGTGATATCCATCAAATCATGATAATCGGCATAAGCCTGATAAAACTCAATCATAGTAAATTCAGGGTTATGACGAGTTGATAAGCCTTCATTTCTAAAGTTACGGTTGATTTCAAAAACACGTTCGAAACCGCCAATAACCAGACGTTTTAAGTAGAGTTCGGGGGCAATTCGTAAAAACAACTCCATATCAAGCGCATTATGGTAAGTGGTAAAGGGACGTGCAGTTGCACCACCAGGAATCGCCTGCATCATAGGTGTTTCGACTTCCATAAAGTCTTTTTCTAACATGAAGTTACGAATAAAAGTAATGATTTTAGAACGCAAAGCAAAGGTTTTACGGGTATCATCATTAACGATCAAATCAATATAACGCTGGCGATAGCGAGTTTCCAGATCAGATAAGCCTTTAAATTTTTCTGGTAATGGACGCAAGGCTTTAGTCAATAGTTCAATACTATCAACTCGTAGTGATAATTCATCTGTTTTAGTTTTAAATAAGATGCCTTCTGCACCAATAATATCGCCAATATCCCACTTTTTAAAATGTTCATTATAAAAACCTTCTGGTAAGGCATCACGTTGCAGAAAGAGCTGAACCGAACCGGACATGTCTTTAATTGTAGCAAAACTGGCTTTACCCATGACACGCTGTAACATCATACGACCGGCAATAACCACTCGAACATTCTTTTCTACCAGTTCTTCTTTAGACATGTGATCATAATCAGCATGTAAATTAGCGGCTAATGAATCACGGCGAAAATGATTAGGATACGCATTTCCCTGTTCCCTGAGTTTTGATAATTTTTCTCGACGTTGTGCGATTAACTTATTTTCATCAACAGTCTTTAATGTTTCAACTTCTGATTCTGACATCAATTTACTCACTATGGTCACTATGGTTTTAAGGATTACGGTTTTAAGGATTACGGTTTTAAGGATAAAGTAATAATTTTATAAATCTGACTTCAAAGAAGCCTCAATAAAGGGTCTGAGATCACCATCTAATACCGCTTGTGTATTACTGGATTCATACCCGGTGCGCAGATCTTTAATGCGTGATTGATCAAGCACATAAGAGCGAATCTGGCTACCCCAGCCGATATCCGATTTAGTCTCTTCCAATTCCTGCTTCTCTGCATTACGTTTGTGCATTTCAAGTTCATATAATTTGGCCTTCAGCATCTTCATTGCTGCAGCCCTGTTTTTGTGTTGTGAACGATCATTCTGACATTGCACGACCACATTAGTGGGTGTATGGGTAATACGCACAGCAGAGTCTGTTTTATTAACATGCTGTCCACCCGCACCACTGGCACGATAAGTATCAATTCGAAGATCAGCAGGATTAATATCGATATCAATATCATCATCCACTTCCGGATAGGCAAAAACAGAAGCAAAAGAAGTATGACGGCGATTACCTGAGTCAAATGGTGATTTTCTTACCAGACGATGAACACCTGTTTCTGTTCTAAGCCAACCAAAGGCATATTCACCGGTAAATTTGATCGTAGCCCCTTTTATACCAGCCACTTCACCATCTGATACTTCCAGAACTTCAGTTTTAAAGCCTTCTTTTTCACCAAAACGTAAAAACATTCTTAATAACATGCT
>WTAX01000087.1 GCA_013139395.1 Gammaproteobacteria bacterium
CAGTCAAAATAGTTGTAACACTTTTCCATATTAAATAATTCCAGGACCTTTAACTCATTTATTTCACTTTGTTTCTTCATAAGAACAAGTATAGGTCAGACTATAAAATAATATACATATAAAACACAAGGCGCAGGCTAATATGTGAATAAATTACCAGGAGGCTCGTAATTGTTAAATTGCTGATAACTATTCAGCGAGTACTTCTCAATTACTAGTGTTAAGCCTATGTTCACTTATTTTTATAACTTTGGCTTTCTGTTACGAGATGTCGTTACGCTTTTTTATGCCCTGTGGGTGCAAACAATCAAAGTCAGAAAAATAAGCAACCACAGACTTTTTGCTAACAATAGGCTGAGTAGTTACCTCAATGAATACTAAGGGCATCCCATTGCGCATTTTTCAGTGATAAGTACTCATAACCCAAGCGAATTAGATGCAGTATTGTGGGTATTTTTACTCTTGAATCTTCATTAAATTTCATTTTAATTTATAAGCCATTCAAAACGCTGCTTAACCTCATTAAAAGTATTCATTCTAAGTAATTTTTTATGTTGTAATTGTCCCACAACAATACCGGGAGCAATCTCAACTGATTCAGAAAAATCAAGAATTGCCTGTTTCGTAAAGTTACCTTGTTTTATAAATTCAGTAAATCGCTTTTTAGGTATTAACTCATGTTCTGAAAATGTATTGGCTTCAATTTCTTTCTCATTATCCAGCCCATTTGAATTCTCAAGAAACAATTCTTTTTTTCCATGAAGCAATATATGTCCTGCTTCATGGAAAAAAGTAAACCATAGATGGTCATCTGTTTTATAACGTAAACTTAGCTGAATAACCGCTTTGTTTGAGTTAATCCAGCGCGTTGCACCACTGACACAGGTTTTAGGTAATGCAGGGATGAATACTACTGCAACTCCCGCCATTGCACAAAGCTTCTGTAATTCTGGAATAAACAAATCAGGGGGCTGTGTTGTTAGGTTACGAATAGAATCTAATGCTGCTCTGAATTGTTTTTTATCATAATCCTGGCATTGGATTGCTGATGCCTCTATTTCACCTCGCCTTAACCAGGCAGATACAGCTTCAGGGTAAACCTCATGTTTATTATGTTGACGATAGGCCACATTTAAATTTGGCCATATATCATCCCATTGTTCAACACTGGCAATACCAAAAAAGCATAAAACTTCTATCAGTTGTTCTTTTTTATTTTTAAACTTATTAATCCAACCAAATTTTGTCATTTGAAGAACAGGGATCTTCTTTAGCCAGTCAAGATCACGCTCCAGTTGTGCCTCTTCAGCCAATCTGGCTCGGGTTTCTTGATATTGAGCTTCCAGCGTTAACCAATAATCAGCTGGCATGCCTATCGCACGCTCAAGCTTTATTGCTGTCTCAGAGGTTATGACTGATTTTCCTTTTACCAGGGAAACAATGTGTTTTGGAGTCAAACCTGTGCGTTTAGCCAGTTCCTGCTGAGTCATCCTTCTAAGCTCCAACTCATAAATCAGAACATCCCCTGGGATGACAACATAATCAGGTTGGTACTCATTTATTGCTTGTTCAACCCTTTTATTAACCATGAGTATCCTCCACACCTTGTATTTCTATAATTGTCACTTTACCCCAGTCAAGCCCACCCTCATCTCTTACAGGAAGAGGAACATTCATTGGCTTAATTAGAAGCCTGTATGGATGATCAAGATCCAGACTTAGTACTCCCTATAAATTACCTGTTAATTCATGACACCTATGTGGTGGGCTATAGGGAGGTGAATAAATACCAAGATTTGGAGCGGCTCGTAAAGAAGTCAGCACAAGCATTAGCTTTTTGGCTCTTCTAGGCCCATAGACTCTAATCATGGTTTTGCTTTCGTTTAGCTGCTTTCCAAGCTTTTTTTTAGAAAAAGTGATATCCATTAATCATTCCATTTTAATTAACCCTTCAGGTTAACTATAATTTTTATTTTAGCACAGAATAAAAATTTCTTATACTAAAAAATATTTATAGGATTTTAATTGAAATAGATAAATTAATGCTAGGGAAAATATCAGGTTAATCTTATTGAGTGCTAACCACAAACATAACCACAAACAAGAAACCACAAACAAGACACCCAGCACTTAGATACAGAATTCAAACAGCCACAGGCTATAATAATACCAATTTCATTGGATATTAAAATAAATTTGATGATTTTTTAAAAAAAGAAAAAATCATGACACCCATTAAAAATATACCGTATTTGTGGCATGATTTGATAACCACAAACAAGACACCCAGCACTTAGATACAGAATTCAAACAGCCACAGGCTATAATAATACCAATTTCACTGGATATTAAAATAAATTTGATGATTTTTTAAAAAAAGAAAAAATCGTGACACCCATTAAAAATATACCGTATTTGTGGCATGATTTGAAGAACGTTATGAAATTTGTCATCATCATATGCATTTGATAAAGTGCCCGATGTACAAAAGGTCTTTTTATTTTTTATAACACTTTTTTTAACCGTATTACTATTTCTGAAATTTTAAATACAATCCCACTTAAATTGTCAGTTATTTATTGGTAATTTGTTGCTTACTCAAGGATTTATCATGAAAAAATGGATTTCTATATTTCTACTATTTATAAGTCAGACCAGCTTATTGATTCCAAGCTATGCTACATCCAGTCTTGCACCTGTCTATTCTCTGCTTTTAGATGGAGGCAGCTGGGCAGACAACACAAAAGTCGTCAGTACAGATCGCAGGGCAGATAGCCACTTTGGAAACAGTATTGCCATTTTTGGTGATTATGCCATTGTTGGTGCTTATCAAGAAGATTATATTACTGGTAATTTTCTTACTAATAAATATGACTCTGGCGCTGCCTATCTTTACAAACATAACAAAACAAAAAATATATGGGAACTTATTGAGAAAATTTCTCCCAATATCGATAGTGCAGAGTTTGGCTCTTCCGTTGCTATTGATGAAAACACTATTGTAATCGGAGCATGGGATGAAGACACAAATGGCTCTCAGAGTGGAACAGCTCATGGCGCCGTTTATATTTATGAAAGTTATACTCAGGGAACAGGCAAACCTATAAAATTATCTCATGATATAGCAAACACATGGTTTGGTAAATCTGTTGCTATTTCAAATAACCGAATTATTGTAGGCTCTCCCTGGGGGCATACTTCTGCAGGAGAAGCTGGAGTAAATGGTGATCAGAATCATGGTGTCGCCTATGTTTATTCTAAAAATACTGGTTTGTGGACATTAGAGCAGCAAATCATTTCTCCACAAGCAGATACCTGGTTTGGCCAGTCAGTATCAATTTCCGGCAACTACCTTGTTATTGGTTCTCAGGCTGGCAGTATTGAAGGAGCGGCTTATGCTTATTATTATGATAACGGCAACTGGGAAGAAAATGGTGCTTTTTTCCTGGACGGACGTGAAGGAGTCAATTTAGCGAATAAAGTACTAGTCTCCGATTCATTTCTATTTGTTACAGCTTATCTTGATAACCATAGTTCTAATGGTATTACTACGGGTTCTGTTTCTGTATATAAGCGGAATGCAGGTGACACATCCTGGGGCTTTACACAAAAGATTGAACCATCAGAACTTCAATCCAATCTGGTTTTTGGTAGTGACATAAGTATCTCTAATGATGAAAAAACATTAGCTATTGGCGATAAGGGAGCTGGAAAAGTACATCTGTATTCTCAATCATCTGCAGGATGGAGCAGTAACCATAGTGTTAAAGCGTTTGGCAATGGGTCAGAGAGCGCATTCGGCCAATCAGTCGCAACAACCAATTCATCATTAGTTGTTGGCGATCCAAATCATAAATATGATGTTAATGGTCTAAATAGTGTGAATAGTGCTGGTGCTGCTTATTTCTTTGGTTACTAAAAACTTACCAGTGACACACAAACAAGACACCCAGCACTTAGATACAGAATTCAAACAGCCACTGGCTATTAAAATAAATTCGATGATTTTTAAAAAAAAGAAAAAAATGATTCCTTTCAGGATAAAAACAGAATTTTAGGCAGGAGGCATTCTACAGATTGACTGCATACAGATAAGTGGTTGGTTTTATCAGACAGGAATGGGGTCAGTGGAGCGAAACAAACGCCGACATAATGACAC
>WTAX01000483.1 GCA_013139395.1 Gammaproteobacteria bacterium
TTCTATAAATCGACCAATGGTATATACTTTTGACTTTCCTGCTGCCATATATCTCCAGATAAATGATTTCCATCCAGTAGGACTGACACGTAATCGAAGACCTTTTGCACCAGTATCGGTTATTTCATATTTTTGTTTTTCCGATTTTAGCTTACTAATGGCTGTAGCGGTAAGATTGATTGATTTTGTCATGATAGACCTCTATTTTTTTACCCTGATAGGCTGGGGTAAAATCTGGGGTAAAAAAGATCGTGGAATTAAAAGGGGTTGAATGTCCCTGTATATCTATTATTATATTACTGTAACGCTTTTGTATCAATGTTTTAAGGCTTGTTTGGTAATAAAAGGAAATATTTGGATATGTGTAAAAACTATCTTGACATGGTGGGGGTCGGTAGTTCGAATCTACTCGCGCCTACCAATAACTCTTTGATTTTAAGTGAGTTTTTGGTAGAAAATCCCTTTAAGATAATTCCCTAAAATCCTGAGTCTCCACTGAGTCTCCAAAATAAAAATTTATTTCTTCATAGAAAAAACCTTTTAGAGTAATAACTCATAGAGTATTTATTAAAAAATGATAAATTTGCGCAATTCATATTAAAACATCACTACAATAACACCAGCATGACTAATGAAGAGAAGATCGAGCAAGTCAGTTCATCGGTTGAAGAATTCACCATGGTATTAGATTGTTTAAAAGTTCAGGCTGGTGCTGTCAGTATCAATTGAGGTGTAGCGACTTCGACTTCAAGAACTAGCCAGGCTTGTTATAAATTTAGGCGGTCAATTCTACTACGGGAACAGCTGATGTAAACGCTACTGACCTAAACCAGCAGGTCATTCCAAATAAGAATAATTCAAACAATTCCAGAAAGCGTTAATTCAACTTTGAGTAGTTATGGGGCTATAATGTGTCCAAAGACTGTTACGATAATTTGTCCGCCCATGCGAACCTCACAGAGATGACAGCCAGATAAAATACCAGTAAAATCGCTTTCTCATTTTGCTAAGCTTGGAAACAACATGTTTAAGATTGAAGAGATTGACCCAGTTCACTATCGAAAGCAGACCCGTAAATCAACCATGATCATTATGGGAATATTTATTGTCATTGGCTTTATTACCGCCAGATATACGGTCGTCTACTTTGGTGAAGATTCAGATAACCACATAGTTCTCAATTTCCTGGGTGCATTTGCTGGTTTACTGATCACATTCTGGATAGTAAATGCTTTCTTTAAAGATGCCAACTGGATGAAAGAAGCCATGTACGCATGGCGTTTGAAACGCCACATAATGTATATTTATAATGCGATGAACCGCCTTCAGGAAGCCGCTGATCAAGGAGACGTCGAAGCCATCAAAATCCTTCGTTTTTATCATCTGGGAACAGAGCAGATGTATAGATTGGACAACAATAATCACGAGTTGATTGAGTTGAGAAGTCAAATGCAAGAACTCGAATCCAAAATGAAAGAGATGGGTATAGAGGCAAATCAAACTGAATTTGACATGGAATTAGTGGATGGCTACCGAAACTAAAAATAAGGCTTTAATTTAAGGGCAGAAACCTTAGCTACTACTTAACTACCGACTTGGCTGGCCTCCATGCCAACATATAATAAACAGCGATTGGAGCCAAATAAGAATTGTTCTCAAACTTCCAGTTAGCGGACTCTCTGGCCGGACGTATGGAATCAATCAGTTTGCCTACCTTATCTGAGTGTGAAATCAATAATACTGAACCCACATTTTCTCTCTCTTTCAATATCAGCACCAATAATAAAGTAGAGCTGACCATATGTTAAATTTTTTTGAACGATATAATATAGCCACTAACTCCACTGGTATCACCTAATAGGACAGAAAACGTCTCTCAACATAATAATTAAGCGTAATGTTCCTGCATCACCGACTCGGTAATAAACTTTATTAGCATCTTTGCGTGAAGCAAGAATGCCTTTATCTCGTAAAATTGCCAAATGCTGAGAGATGTTACTCTGTGAAGTACCCACTTTTCCCACAATATCCTGAACACAGATTTCTTCATCTCCAAGAGTACATAAAATTTTTAAGCGTAGAGGATGAGCCATTGCTTTCAATGCGCGGGAAGCTTTATCGATATCTTCATCACCTGATATTAAATCCATATTCATACCGTAACCATCGGTTTCGTTGGGGTTAAATTGGTCGCCCATAATTGTACTCCTATAAATTCATTAACACATAAAAATAAAAGTATACAATAACATACAATAATACTAATAATGCACAACAATAATATTAATGTTTGGCAATAATATTAATAACATACAATATCAATATTATTATTAATATATAGTAATATTAAGAAAAATGAGCTTTTTATTATGATTTTCTTACTGTCACTAGTTCTGTCGCAAAAAATACACAATGATTCAAAAACTTTCACTGTGCTCAGAAAACATTAGCCAGTATTGAGCTGATGAAGATGATTAAAAAAGGACAAATGGAAGGAGACGATTTGTCTCCTGCAGAACAATTTTATTCATTTGTTTATATATACTGAGTGGACATTTAGCTTCTATTTTAGAAATCAGTTTAAGTTTAGATTACGATCCCAAATGATGATGATAGTCACTTTTTAATTCCGTCGATCCTGACCTAAAGCCGCATAATTAGCAGTTTCTTATTTAATCACTAAGGGCGTAAAGCCGCCATTTTAGGTGGCTGAAAAAGTTTGGGTAAAGATCTAAATTTTTGATATTGATTGGTTCTTAATCAAGTCGGTAATGACCTAAAACGGTAATTGAGATTGAATATAATTTCTTCTCTAAATTCCATAAAGCGGAAATTTTAAAGAGTCAAAAAGAAAGAATATCACTTGTATTAAAAATCAGAATCCAAAAATTTGGTGTATAAAAAATAGTATTTTTAGAACTTTCAAAAAACCATTCTGTTCTGACCCCATTGATTCTGCTGTTCTGACCCCATTGATTCTGCTAAAAACCACCGCAAAATCGTTCGAGTTCGCATTCGTGGGATCCATCGTGCGGGGTAATCATATCCGCCGTGTCTCAGGCCATCCGCGAGGCTTAGCTGTGCATTATCTTAGAGCAATAGCAACAACATAAGCGCAGACAAATCCAGGGGGCGTAGCTGGGACAGAAAAATATCATAACTGCCCACACTCGTGCGTTCGGCTTCGCCTGGGCCGGGATCAAAGTCTGTCGTGTCATAGAACGAACCCGTGGTATAGACCCTGCCGACTTTGTCTACGGCGATATCGCGGCCTGTATTCAGTTCGTAGATACCGACCAGAATCTTGACCCATTCAAAGATTCCCGAATCATCCAGTTTTAGTATGAAGGTCTCTCCAAAACTGCCGCTGTCAAATGTGCTTATTCCCTCGCCGGGATCAAAATCCACCATGTCACTGTAGTACGCCACAGCATAGACGTCACCCAGGCTATCTACCGTGATCTTATAGCCTCTAGCTAAGCCGTCTGTACCGCCCACGGCTCTGACCCAGAGAAAATTCCCTGCCGTATCCATTTTATGAAAGAAGGCATCGGCATTCCCTGTGCTGCTAAGCTCGAATGTGTCCACACTCGGATCGAAGTCCACCGTGTTACTGAAAGTTCCCGTTGTATAGACATTGCCTGAACCATCCACCGTAATGCCGAGACTGCCCGAGCCGATCTGAGCACCGTAGCCGCCGATGGCATTGGCCCATAGTAAGTCCCCGTTGATATCCAGCTTTTGCACGAAGATCTTTGTGCCCCCCGTATTGTCAAGGTTGACTGTGCCGTCACCAGGGTCGAAGTCTACCGTGCCTAAGAAGGTTCCAGTGGTATAAACGTTGTTTGAGCTGTCCAGTGCGATGCCATAACCATAATCTTCGCCTGTTCCGCCCATGGTCTTAGCCCACACCAGATGCCCATCCGTATCCAGCTTCTGCACAAAAATATCACGCTTCGCTGCATAAGGGGGGGAGAGCGTGCCATCACCGGGGTCAAGGTCAATATATTTTTGGAAAGTCCCCGCAATGTACACATTGCCCGAAGTATCTACCGCAATGCCGCCACTGCTGTCAAAACTCGTTCCGCCCATACCATTGACCCACTGGAAGCTTCCATTCACATCCAGCTTCAGCACAAAAATATCCGTTTGCCCCCCGCTGGTGAGTTCGGCCGTGCCTTCACCAGGATCGAAGTCGACCGTATACCAGAAAGAACCTGTGATATACACATTGCCTGATGTGTCTACCGCAATGCTGCCGCCCGCATCATTACTTACCCCGCCCATGGACTTAGCCCACACGAAGTTCCCTGCGGAATCCAGCTTCTGCACAAAGATATCCGTTAGACCCTCACTCGTGAGGTTGGCCGTACCAGCGCCGGGGTCGAAATCTACCGTGCCTGAGAAACTACCGGTAGTGTATACATTTCCTGTCCCATCCACCGTGACACCGTAGCCGGAATCGTCGCCCACGCTACCCATAGCAATCGCATAGCCGAACGTAACATCTTGTGCACTTGCAGTCCCCGAGACCACCAGGGTGATCGCCACGCCGAAACATGCAGCGACGACCCGGAACATTGAAGATATATAGAGTTTAAATACGTCGACCAGGGAGTTACTGTCCATAGAATTACACCTTTACAAACAAAAGTTAAAAACAAAAAAGCCGAGACTAACGTGCCCATAGAATTAAGGATAGGTAATTCAATGACACTTTTCAATCTATAAACCATAAAAATATGATTTTATGCTTCAGATCTGGTAAAAGAGAATGAAAAAATCAGAAGAAGTGAGTCAAAGGACTGAAAATAAGCTGTTTTGTTGATAACAGTTTTATCCTTAATAACTGCTTTTGCCCTGGATTCTAATCAGGATTAAATAAATTAATTGCTCCTAAGGGACGAAAGTGAATTACTGCTTTTCTATTTGATGAATAGCCTGATAATAATTACTTGAATAACGGCTAAGTACAAAGACCGACCGTTGTATGATAATTTAGATTTTTACTGACTGAAAAAACTCAGTTATTTATTTACCATGTCGGTTCTGACCGAGGCTGTGTGAAAACTCTACAGTGAAAAAATACCTCAAGCTAGGAAAGTAGAATTTTTTCTAGTAATTTTGCATGAATCCTGTCCAGAAACTGATGATCACATTTAATTGCGTGTTAGCGACGGTGGTTGCATTGACCTATACTGAACTTTTGCAGCTTTATGTAAAAGATTTCAATCCATTATTAGGAGATAATCCCAAATTAAAAGAACATATAACTGCCATTGCCTTAGAACACCTGTCTTCGGAATAATTTCTTTAATGATTCCAATTATCGCTTTACAGATTACAGAGCGGCTGCTATTTTTCATAAATTGTATTCCTCACTTTACAAATTCGTCAGGCCGCACTACTTATAGCAATGTACTTTAGATATAATCTAATAAATGGCAATTTATATTTTCTTTAAGGTTCCATAATAACACGGCTCAATTTATCTGATATTCTCAAGGATTTGCATATGAAATTATTTACTTTTATCACTCTGACATGCACAAAAAACAAGACACCCAGCACTTAGATATAGAATTCAAACAGCCACAGGCTATAATAATACCAATTTCATTGGATATTAAAATAAATCCGATGATTTTTTAAAAAAAGAAAAAAATGATTTCGCTTTCAGGATAAAAACAGAATTTTAGGCAGGAGGCATTCTACAGATTGACTGCATACAGATAAGTGGTTGGTTTTATCAGACAGGAATGGGGTCAGTGGAGCGAAACAAACGCCGACATAATGACAC
>WTAX01000283.1 GCA_013139395.1 Gammaproteobacteria bacterium
ATTATTGGACAGAAGTTTGTTAACTGTTTATTAATAATTCCAATTTATGCTTAACCAGTATATTTTCATTGATTGTTTAATATTAGTAATATACTGCATATTTTTTATATTTTTGTTGCACGCTTAATATGTTCAATAAAATCAACTATATCTCGTTCATTTTTATCATTAGGAGTTTCTTTTGTATTTTTAACTGAGTGGAACTCATGCCAATCATGATCAAGTTCTTCTATATATTTAGGAAACTTTAATTTTTTTAAACCTGACTTTTCAGCTATAAAAAACTCTCCATCAATTAAAACTTTTCTTATTTGTAATTCTAATAATTTTAACTCAATATCTGTTTTATTTGTAAAGACAACTTCACCCCAGTTTTTATAATTTCCAGCATCTCTGTATAAATAGCTAAAACATATATTCATAATTACCAATTCCTAATATTCAAAAATTTTATGTCGATGATATGAAAAAAAATCTTCAAGGGGTTGAAACTTTTCTGATAGAAAAATTTCCTTTCCATCACAAAACTGAACTGCAGATACTGTTAAACAACGTCTGGAGCAAAACCCGGCAGTTGCACTACTGGGTGCTCGTCAAGTGGGTAAATCAACATTGGCAGAACAAATAATAAAAGAATACCCTGATACTCTCTATCTGGTTCTGGAAAAACCATCTGATTTAAATAAACTCAATAATCCTGAACTTTTTTTTGAACAATTCAGCAGCAGGTTAATTTGTAACTAATTGATTACTCCATAACTGCTGTAAGAATTCCCGGTAGGGTATCACCTCAACATCACCTAATAACCTTCTATTTAAGTCCATAGAAACGATGATTTTATGATCTAATTTTAAATCTTCAGCTAATGCATTTAAGCCGCGACAATGTTTATCTTTAACCATTGCGCTCCCTTTTACTTCAATGGCAATCGTATCTCCAATTAAAAAATCAACTTCATAGCCTGACTTAGAACGCCAGAAAGTCAGTGGTTTTCTAATTTTATGATAATTGAGATAAGCATGAAGTTCTAAGCAAATAAAATGTTCAAACACTTTTCCAAATAATTCTGTTTGAGGTTTAATGCTGAATCTATTGGCTAAAATATTAGCGACCCCAATATCAAAATAATAAAATTTTGCCCTTGTTGTTGCTTTACGCTTAATGGTTTTTGTATAGGGTTCTAATAAAACACCAATTAAGGTATCTTCTAAAATTCTAAAATATTCTCTGATTGTTTTAGCGGGCAGACCTAAATCACTGCCAATACTGGAAAAATTGACTATTTCTGTATTGGTGATTGATGCCAGATTAAGAAATTTAGCAAATTTTTCCAGCTTTCTAACCGCACCCTCTGCTTGAATTTCTTCTTTAAGATAAGTACCGACATAGGCTTCTAAATCTTCAATAGGCTCGGGTGAATCATATATTGCCGGCAAGGTTCCAAAGTTAATAATTCGTTCTAAATCATAATCAATTATTTCTTTTGAAACCAGGGGGTACAAATGTTTTGTTAAAGCGCGTCCTCCTAACAAATTTGAAGCACCATATTTTAACTTACGTGCTGAACTACCGGTCAAAATAAAGCGTCGGCCGTATTCCTCAATTAACAAATGAACTTCGTCTAAAAGTACAGGCAACTTTTGGATTTCATCGATAATAATAATTTTATCATCGCTGTCAGCTAAAACTTCTTCTCTTAATAATGATGGATTAGATGTCAGTCGAAAAAATAAATCTGTTTTTAATAAATCATAATATAAAGCATTTTTAAAATGATGTTTTAAATAAAATGATTTACCCGTTTGTCTGGGACCAAATAGAAATAAAGACTTTCTTTCTATTGTTTTCTGAATATTTAGCACCCTATTGTACATTTTATTACCTTTAAGGTTTAATAAACTTGATTTATCTTACCTTATAGGTAAAATAAACTCAATATTTATCCAGTCTATGTGATAATGTCAAGTTTATTGAACCGTTTCAAAGATTTAACGGAAAACGGTGACCCGATTACGCCCTTCTTTCTTTGACTTATACATGGCTTTATCGGCGGCATCAATCATCATTTGATAATCCAGATATTGCTTATCATACATTGCCACACCAATGCTGACGCTCAAACTTTGTTGTGGAAAACGGCCTTTGAGCATTATGCCTTTTTTCTCTATTTCTGAACGGATCCTTTCTGAAAAAACACGAGCTCCTTCAGCATCAATATTAACAATAATAAATAAAAATTCTTCACCGCCATAACGGCCTATAAAATCATCTGGCCGGGTCAGACTTTTTAACACATCAGCAACAATTTTTAACACATCATCTCCGGCTTTGTGACCGTAGGTATCATTAAATTTTTTAAAAAAATCAATATCAATAAAACCAATGGCAAGCTTTTCCAGTTGAATATTGTCTGCATTAAAGTTATTGGTTAAGAACTGGTGGATCATGCGCTTGTTTTTCAAGCCGGTCAACGGATCGATTTGAGCTTTCTTTTTTTCATGCTCAAATTGATTGGCATTAACTAATGCAATTCCTAATTCAGTGCAGATATTATCTAATTCGGTTAATTGTTTATTATCAAGCTTTGCGCCTGAGAGTGCGTTATCAATATATAAAAGTGATGATAAGCGATTATTCATTGAAATGGGTAAACTAAAAAATTCACTCACACTCAGTTCTTGCAATATTTGTTTATCATCTTCACATAAGGCATTAATTAAGACTGGTTTTTTATCCCTTAAACAAGATAATAACTGTCCGGAAAGTGAGGATATCATTATTTCAAACTTATTATCAGTATCTGAAATAATCGTTTCAGGCCACCAATATTTTGCAATCAGGGAGCGATGCTTGGGATCAATGTCCAGAATAATAAGTCGCTCAAAATGATATTCTTTATAGATTGCTTCTAATGTCCATGGAATGAATTCATCCGGATTAAGACTATGATGCGGAGCGGTTAGGCAAGCATGGTGCTTTTGGCTTGAAACTAATTGCTTTGATGAATCCTCGTTATAACGGATTTCTTGATCGGCATTTCCCTTAAATCCAAGATTAAAGATAGTCTCGACCAGGTTTGCTCTTAATTTATTCAAACTGGGAAATTGAATACCATAAAACACGCTGATATCTCTGATCTCTTTATCCACTTCTTCCAATATCGCTTCTATATCAAGATTCAGCTTATTGATAATTTCAATGACTTCAGGCTGTAAAATTGGATAATGAGTTTTGTCCATCGAACCAATTCTTTGTAACCAGGCAATAAAATCAGCATAAGCGACAATAGCAATATCCTGTTGATTCCCGGCACTGATATCATAAGACTTAAAGGAACGATGGTGGTTTAAAACGACGTTGATAATACTTTCCGGCAAATCACAAAGGTGGCAAAATACAGCACCGATTTCAGCATGAGTAATACCAAAAAAATTGTGTTCATTGTCCGATAATGAATTGCTGCTTTTATCAAATGAAATCAGCAGGTCACTATAGGTAAGTTGTCCATGCGTTTCCAGAACTATCTTGCCAATATCATGGAGTAATCCAGCCGCATAGACTGTATCAGGATCAGAATGATTAATTTTAAGCGCAATTGTTTTACTCAGTGTTGCCACAAAAAGGCAATGCTGCCAAAAGAAGATTTGATTAAATTCCTGTTGGCCTTTAGATTTAATTATTTTTTTGAAGAAAAGAAGATTTAAGGCTATTTTTCTTATTTCAGACAGACCTAAAACAGTGACTGCACGTTTTATTGAATTGATTTTATGGGGAAAATTAAAATACGCAGAATTGACCAGACGCAGCACTTCGATAGATAAGGAAGGTTCTGTTTCTATAATAAAAGATAATTGTGAAAAAGATGAATCTTCATCATTGCTTAATTTAAGCAGCTTAACAGCAACCGCAGGAAT
>WTAX01000474.1 GCA_013139395.1 Gammaproteobacteria bacterium
ATAGCAATGAGTTTTTTCCAGCAGTACTCGATAAAGAAACGATTATCATTAATCACGTTGATAACTTCCTCAATTGCTGTGGCATTAGTATGCTTAACTTTTATTTTTACAGAAATATATTTCAACTGGCAGGAAATGAATCGATACCATGTCGTTCTTTGTGAAAGTATAGGATTAAATGTACGCTCAGCGATTATATCTGAAGATAAACAATATATTTCTACGGCATTAAATACCTTTGTGATTAATCCAGATATAGAGGCAGTTTATGTCTACAATAAGGAGAATAAATTATTAGGTAATTATTTTCTTGAAAATAAAAAAAGTGTAGACTCAATTCTAAATAATGCTGCCGATTTTCTAAGCAATTCCCAGGCACTCAGTGTTCAATATCAACGTAGTCGAATTGTTATTACCCACATGGTTCAATTTGAACGGGAAAATATCGGCAAAATAATTCTTTCTGTATCATTAAGTCGCTTTTACTTACATTCCGCATGGGTTGTCTTTGTAGCGTTAATTATTTTTATTTTAATTAATCTTGTCAGCATTCTTGTATGGCAAAGAGTTCATAAAATGATCACTGAACCCATTGAAAAAATGATGAAGGTGAGTACTGAAGTTTCGCAAAATGAGGACTATTCATTAAGGGTAAAGGTCGAGGGCGAAGATGAACTAGCCAGGCTTGGACTTTGCTTTAATGAAATGCTGGCGCAGATTCAACTGAGAGATATTGAGTTGAGTGAGCATCAAGAACACCTGGAGAGTCTTGTTGAGCAGAGAACGGAGCAAGCTGAACAAGCCACTAAAGCAAAAAGTGAATTTCTGGCAACCATGAGCCATGAAATTAGAACACCAATGAATGCTGTTATTGGTATGACGGAATTGTTGTTGAATAGTGATTTGCAGTTAAAGCAAAAACGTTATGCAAATATGATCCTGAACTCCAGTACTTTATTATTGAAAATAATTAATGACATTTTAGATTTTTCCAAAATTGAAGCCAATAAATTAAAGTTAGAAGAAATTATTTTTCAGCCTAAGCAAATTTTATTTGATGTTAAAGAAACATTTTTTAATGAAGCAAAAAATAAAAAAATAGAACTTGAATTAGACATTAATGAAAAAAGTTCAGGCTATGTTATCGGTGATCCCTTTCGCTTAAAGCAAATATTAAATAACCTATTATCCAATGCCATTAAGTTTACAGATAAAGGAAAAGTCAGCCTTAGCCTGGAAATCCTTAAGGAAACGCAGCATGTGATTGAATTTTGTTTTTCGGTGAAAGATACCGGAATAGGGATTAAAGATAAATCAATTAATGAGCTTTTTTCTGTTTTTCACCAGGCTGATAGTTCTATTACTCGTGAATTTGGTGGTACTGGATTGGGCCTGGCTATTTCTCAGAATCTTGCTCGGATGATGGGTGGTGAAATTAAAGTTAAAAGTATTGAAGGTGATGGCAGTCATTTCTTTTTTACTTTGAAATTGAAAAAAGTAACACCTGAAGAGTTATCAAAAAATGAAAAGCTTCATGAATTATCCCATGAGGTATTATCTACTGATGCATTAGAAAAGGGTGATTTTATAATTCTATTGACTGATGATGATCCTATTAATCTTGAAGTCATTAATGGTCTGATTGAAGTACTGGGATTTAATGCTGAAGTGGCCAATAATGGTATTGAAACGTTGGAAATGGTTAAAAATAAAGGTGTTGATTATTTTGATCTGGTTTTAATGGATATACAAATGCCTACTATGGATGGTTATACAACTGCTCGAAAATTAAGAGAAATGAATTTTCTGGCACCTATAATTGCCTTGAGTGCTCATGTAAAAAAAGAAGCACGTGAAGCTGCCTTTGATGCGGGTATGGACGATTATTTAAGTAAACCCATTCAAATGGATACATTAAATAAAGCACTGAATCGCTGGCTTGGTTTAAAAGAATTACTAATAGATCATAAAGAGAGAGAAAACAAACAGCATGTAATTTTCCAAAAGATTGATAATGTTGCCAATGAAATAGCAGATAATCCGTTTAATGAGTTATCTATTATCTCTTTAGATGAGGTCTTGCCGCGATTAAATAATAATACCGGGCTATTAAAGAAATTACTTGAAAAATATTATGAAACTTACGTCGAACATTTTATTTTGATACAAAATGCCTATGATGCAGAGCACTACCAGGAAGTATCAAATTTAGCACATAAAATAAAGGGAGCCGCACGTTCACTAGGTATAGAATCTGTGGCTGATGATGCAGAAAAACTTGAGTTAAGTCTGAAAGATGGAATTATTTCATCTGAATCTGTTGAATTTATGTCACGATTTAAAAATACCCTATCTGAAACAATGAATGAACTCTCTGAATTTTTGCAGCAGTTATAATTTTTATTCCATGACAGTTTATCCTGACAACAAAGTAACTATGAATACGCTATAATTTGCTCTGGAGACTTTCTTATATGAGTTTATCTATCAGGGAGTTATTAATGATTTGTGATTAAAGGGAATTTATATGTCACTATCAATTGTATATAGTCGCGCTGGCGGCCTGGATGCGCCACTGGTTACTGTTGAAGTTCTATTAACCAATGGTTTACCCAGTTTAAGTATTGTTGGTCTTCCTGAAACCGCTGTTAAGGAGAGTAAAGACAGAGTACGCGGGGCGATTATCAATAGCCGATTCGAATTTCCTGTACGTCGAATTACTATTAATCTTGCTCCTGCAGATTTACCCAAAGAAGGTGGACGTTTTGATCTGGCGATTGCTCTTGGTATATTACTTTCATCTAAACAGTTAGAGCTGCCTAAAAACACATCTTCTAAAACAAAAGTTAATAATAATGAACCATCTCATTTTGTTGAACAGTTTGAATTTGTCGGTGAGCTGGCACTGAGTGGTGAATTACGTGCCGTTAAGGGCATTCTTCCAATTGCCATTCAGGCTAATAAAAATAAGCGAATTTTAATTGTACCAGAAGAAAATGGTATAGAAGCTTCTCTGATAAATGGCTTAAAAGTGTATACGGCAAAGCATCTCTTAGATGTTTGTGCTTTTTTAAAAGGTGAAGCTCTGCTGCATGAACCGCAAGTTCATGAAGCACAAAATCAGCGTTTTTATGCTAATTGTCTCTCGGATATTCGTGGTCAGCAAAGTGCTAAACGGGCACTGGAAATTGCAGCTGCCGGCCAACATAGTTTGCTTATGAAAGGACCGCCAGGTACAGGGAAAACGATGTTAGCCAGTCGCCTGGTGACTATTTTACCTGATATGTCTGATGATGAAGCAGAAGAAGTGGCTGCTATTCGTTCTGTTTGTGGTGAAACCGTTGATTTTCATAACTGGTCTGTACGTGGCTTTAGAGTGCCTCATCACACCGCCTCCGGGGTTGCATTGGTGGGTGGCGGTAGTTATCCAAGACCTGGTGAAATTAGTTTAGCCCATCATGGCGTGCTTTTTATGGACGAACTCCCGGAATTTAGTCAAAAGGTTCTTGAAGTATTAAGAGAACCTTTAGAATCGGGAAAAATAGCCATTTCACGGGCGGCAAAACGGGCAGAATTTCCTGCGTCATTTCAATTGATTGCAGCAATGAATCCTTGCCCTTGCGGTTATTGGGGAGATAGTCAAAATAATTGTCGTTGTACCAGTGAACAAGTCCAGCGCTATCAAAATAAATTGTCAGGGCCTTTTTTAGACAGGATAGATATGCACATTGAAGTACCTGCCTTATCACATAAGGACTTGCAGGAAAGCAGTGATGAGATAGAAAAAAGCACAACGGTGAAACAGCGTGTAATTGCTGCTCAGCAACGACAAAAAAACAGGCGAAAACATTGTAATGCCCACTTGAGCAATCAGGAAATAGAAAAAGATTGTCGTCTTTCAGTCAATGATCAAAAAGTGCTTGAAAAAACGATGAATAAGATGCATCTCTCGGCGCGTGCCTATCATCGAATATTAAAACTGGCCCGAACCATTGCTGATCTTGATAATAGCGAAAATATACAATTGCATCATTTGACAGAGTCTATTGGTTATCGAAAAATCGAACATTTCCAATAAAAATATTCAGAGTTTGAACTGTATAAACAATAAAGGTAACTATTCAGTATGTATTCCTAAATAACGCTTGTTAAGCCCATGGTCACTTATTTTTCTAACTTTGACTTCCTGTTACAAGAGGTCGCTACGCTCAGACAATCAAAGTCAGAAAAATAAGCAACCACAGGCTTTTTGTAAATAATACGCTGAATAGTTACCAATAAAGAACAATAAAAAGCATGAATAATAAACAGTTTTATAAAAAACTTCAGGAAAAACTGCCTCACTGGAAAATGCAGGGCTGGCTGGATGACGTATCAGCACAATCTATTTTAAATGATGCTTATAGTGATGCAAATAATTCAAGTAGTAAATCCCATAAAATAAGTCTTATTCTCGGTATTATGGGAGTTATGCTGCTTGCTGTCGGAGTCATTAGTTTTATTGCGGCAAACTGGCAGGGTATGAGTAAAATAATGAAGTTAAGTTTATTATTCTCTTCAATGACTGCTGCTTATTTAGCATCTGTCTGGGCTTTATCAGAGCAAAAATATCCTGCGCTGGGTCAGGCTTTTTTATTATTAGGTGTTTTATTATTTGGCAATAATATTATGCTGATTGCGCAAATTTACCATATTGACAGCCACTATCCAAATGCTATTCTGCTTTGGGCTGCAGGTGCATTAATTACTGCTCTTATAATGAAGTCAGAAGTTGTTTTGATCACCAGTATTCTATTGTCAGTACTCTGGAGCGGGATGGAAATTTTTGATTTTAGCCGGATACACTGGCAGTGGTTATTATTTTGCTCTGTTTGTAGCGTACTAACCATTAGGCAAGGTTTTCATTTAGCTGCTCATATAATGATAGTCAGTTTTTTTGTGTGGCTGTTATTTAGTTTTTATAGCTTTGCCCGTTATACATCAGTTGGTTATCTTGTGCAGACGTATCTTTTATCAGGCGTATTAATTTTTATGCTGGCTGAAATGATGCGTAATAGACAATACATAAGGTATTTTACTGAACTCCTATCCCGCTATGCTTTAATCTTTTCAGCTGTGTTCTTATATGTGCTGAGTTTTCCTGAACTGGATTTTGATGCTTCTTTTTACTCAGGTTATATTGCTGATGAATTGTACCCGCAACTCAATGTTGTAATCATTCAATTAATGTTAATGGGTTTATTTTTAGTGTCCTCTATCAGGCACTTTATGGCTAATGAAAAAAGTCAGCCAATAAAGTGGCTGTCAGTCTTATGGTCATTGTTTCTTGTCTTATGTTTGCTATGGAATTTGTTTTTTTATCAGGAACAACAAAACATTCCGGTGATTATCATTAATGTACTTTTGTTTTTATTAGTTATAGGATTAATTTATTCAGGACTGGTAGAGCATAAACGTTTTTATGTTAATTTGGCTTTTGGTCTTTTTACTGTCACTTTGCTTACTCGATATTTTGATACCTTCTGGGACTTAATGGATCGCTCATTATTTTTTATTGTGGGTGGTTTGCTATTAATTATCGGCGGCTATTGGCTGGAAAAGAAAAGACGCCAGCTTAACCGGCAATCAGTTTCTGATATGCATCAGTCTATACCTTTCACTGGTGATCATGATGGGCAATAAATTGCTATGGATAAAAATATTCCTTATCATTCTGATTCAGTCCTCTTTGTTATTAGCCATGATTGCGAATCGTCAGACAATACTATCATCAGATACCATCGTTATTCTGGAAACACGTCCTATTGATCCACGTTCATTATTCCGGGGTGATTATGTTCGTCTGAATTATGAAATTAATGAGCTGCAACTTGATAAATTATCAGGTGATCAATCGTTTAAAAGAAATGATACGATCTATGTCGTGCTGCAAAAGCAGAATTTATATTGGCAGGCTAAGGCTGTTTTTCTTGAAAAACCAGGCAGCCAAAATATTCATCAGGTATTTATTCTTGGTGTTGTTAGGTCTGTTAGTAATAGCAAGTGGGATGTCAATCTAAAATCCCATATAGAGACTGTTAGTATAGATGTCAGCTATGGTATCGAAAATTATTTTGTGCCGGAAGGGGAGGGCTTAAAGCTTGAGCGCCCCAAACCCGGAGATAAAGTGACCTTAGAAATAGCTCTGGATGATAACGGACATGCCGCCATAAAGAGTTTATTATTAAACGGCGTGAAGCAATATGAAGAGGCTTTATTTCCGCGACCCTAAGTCGGTACCGGCTGGCATTTTTATTGAATGGCTTTTTTATTTTTCAGTACTGGTGACTCATGGATGTTTTGTTATACCAATTAAGGCAGGATAAGCTTCAAGCTGCTCCAGTAATTGCATTTTTTCTGATGGCAATTCATCTGTTTTTAACTCGTTAATTTCTGCCAGATATTCATCCAGTTTGATACTGGCATCACCCTCAAGTGTTGTCATTCGTTGTATTCGGTAGTGATTCCAGCGTTCCATCTCATGCATAAAAAGTGTATCAGGATAATTTCGACAGCGGTAGCGAAACAGCATTTCTTCGAGCCGTTCATCTTCAAAGTTAAGATCCAAATCACCCAGCTCAGTGCTTTTTGTTTTTCTGATAATAGCCATTTTATCTTTGTCCGCTGGTGAGAAGAAGCCACCGGAATAAAGAC
>WTAX01000171.1 GCA_013139395.1 Gammaproteobacteria bacterium
GGTCGATATAATCTTTATATGCGTAACTCCAGAATGTTCACACCAAAAGATTTTGATTACTCCCCCTATTTTGAAATCATCAAATACCCGATGTATGGTTTTGATCATATTGCCATGTATAAAAAAATGCCCTGGAATAAAGAAGGGATTATGTGCCATGCTCCCGGAGATTGTTATTTACCCGATGAAGCCGCAGCATCAAGCATTTACCCTGAAGGTAAATTGCAGCACAAAATTAATTTACTCCGCTTTCAGGGTAAATATTCAAAAAAATTGAGTTTAAAACCTCTGATTGCGAATAAAATAAGATCTATTTTTCTTTGGGATAAAGTGATTTATCCTGTTATTAACCCCGCTTTAAAGAGCGAAGCAATAAAAAAATAAAGCGTCTTCTACACTTGAGAATTAATTGTCGGGAGTGAAGTCATGATATCAATAAGCAGCGAAAGTAATTATTTTAAACGACTCATAACGCAGCACTATTCATTCTGGAAAAACTTGCGTTTGCAGTATGTTTCAAAGCCGGCATTTAATCTCTTTAAACAAGCATTGCCACAGATGTCTGCTACTGAAAAAGAAGCACTTGAAGCAGGCTCTGTCTGGTGGGATGGTGAGCTTTTTAGCGGCACACCTGATTGGGATTCTTTGATCAATATAAAACTATCGCAATTAACACCACAAGAACAGGAATTTATTGATGGACCTGTTGAACAACTTTGTCAGTTAATTGATGACTGGGAAATTACTCAACAAACAAAAGATTTACCTGACAGTGTATGGACATTCATTAAAGAAAATGGTTTTTTAGGACTCATTATTCCTGAAAAATATGGTGGACTTGAATATTCAGCCCTTGCTCATTCAGCTATGGTCATGAAATTAGCCAGCAAAAGTATTACCGCTGCTGTTACTGTTATGGTGCCTAATTCACTGGGACCCGGAAAATTAATTATAGAATATGGCACGCAGCAGCAAAAAAAACACTATCTTCCCCGATTAGCATCAGGCAAAGAAATTCCCGCTTTTGCCCTGACCAGTCCTAATGCCGGCAGTGATGCCAGTTCAATGACTGATTACGGCATTGTCTGCCATGAGCAGTTTAATGGTAAACAAACACTGGGCATCCGCCTTAATTGGGAAAAACGCTATATTACATTAGGTCCTGTTTGTACTTTATTAGGACTGGCGTTTAAACTTTATGATCCGGATAAGCTGCTCAGCAATAAAACTGAACCCGGCATTACATTGGCTCTAATCCCCACTAATTTACCCGGTATCACCATTGGCAGACGGCATTACCCGTTAAGCCAGACCTTTCAAAATGGTCCCAATTCAGGCAGGGATGTTTTTATCCCCATTGACTGGATTATTGGCGGACGTGATTATGCAGGCAAAGGCTGGCGTATGCTGATGGAAAGTCTAGCTGATGGCCGCTCAATCTCACTGCCGGCATTAAGTACAGGTGCGGGGAAACTAGCCAGTAGAACAACTGGTGCCTATGCCAGAATTCGAAAACAATTTAACCGTCCTATTGGTAGTTTCGGCGGCGTATCAGAAGCACTCACACGTATCGCCGGCAATACTTATATAATGGAAGCAGCCAGAAACCTGACTATCAGCAGTATTGATCTGGGAGAAAAACCCTCTGTTGCCGGTGCCGTAGTGAAATATCATATGACGGAAAAAATGCGTCAGATCGTCAATGATGCCATGGATATTTATGGTGGTGCCGCCATTTGCATGGGGCCAAGAAATATAATGGGACGTATTTATCAGGCTGTGCCTATCAGTATTACTGTCGAGGGTGCCAATATATTAACCCGCAGCATGATTATTTTTGGTCAGGGTGCAGTACGCTGTCATCCTTATGTGTTTAAAGAAATAAATTCCACCCATGAAAAAAACAAAGTCAAAGGATTAATTCATTTTGATAAAGCCTTCAGTGCTCACGTTATCCATGTTGTTCGCTCTTTTAGTCACACTTTTTCTAGCGCACTCACTGATGGTTTTTTTTGTAAAACACCAGAGGGTATCAATGCAGAAAAAAACACCAGAAAAAGTAAAGAAAGATCAGCTAAGCAGTATCAGTTTAAAACAAAAAAATATTATCAAAAATTATCCAGACAGAGCGCAGCCTTCGCCCTGCTGAGTGATTTCTGTATGCTGACTCTCGGTGGAAAACTAAAGCAAATGGAAAACTTGTCAGGCAGGCTGGCTGACATACTTAGCTTTCTTTATTTAAACTCAGCAGTATTAAAACAATATCATCATGATCAAGCCTATCATGATGATCAACACTTAATGCAATGGAGTTGTGAAACACTATTGTATGACACTCAGCAGGCATTTTCCGGTGTTCTGGCCAATTTACCCAATCAATATCTTGCCGGGTTTCTAAGGTTTTTGATCTTTCCCTTTGGCAAAAGATATCAACAACCAGATGATCAATTGTCCCACGCAGTTGCACAGACTCTACTATCAGAATCCGCCAGCAGAGATCGATTAACTCAGGGAATATATAAGAGTCAGAGTAATAATGATCCGCTTGGACGCCTGAATAATGCACTATCCAAGGTCATTGCGGCTGAAAAAGCGGAAATAAAATTAAACAGACTGGTTAAAAAACAAGTTATGGCTCTCTACAATTCTGATGAAAACAGACCTATGAATTTTAATGAAATAGTCAATCTGAGTAATCAGCAGGGCTATATCAGCGATCATGAATTAAAACTGATTTATGAAGCACAACTGGCAAGGAATGAAGTAATAAAAGTTGATGATTTCGATCAAAACTTAGAGTAATAGCTATTTAACCTGTTAAAAAATTGATGGGAGATTGTAATGACCAGTTCAGACAATATAGATAATGCCGTTTACGTGATAGATGGGCTGCGCACACCGCAATTAAAAGCAAAAGGTAAACCCGGCCCTTTTAGTGCTG
>WTAX01000358.1 GCA_013139395.1 Gammaproteobacteria bacterium
ATGTATTGCACCTATCTGGGCTTTAAAGACCATGACGGGATAGCTGACAAGGAAAAGGAACTCGAAGAAGTCACGGGGGGATTTGCACGTGTTACAAGTGATGGAAGACTGCACTTTGGCGGTCTATGTCTCAGCAACAACATGAAGTGCGATCACGTGCTTGGCTGGAATAAAAGCCTACATTACTGTGGTGGAGAAATACGGGAACCCAGGCGCGTTGCCTGCTGCCGTTAGATAGCTTCTCAGGTGCAAGAAGTCATTAGAGTGTAGCACTACATAGTGCCCAAAGCTGCACCGCTCGTACCTCGCTCTGCAACTTTGAGCAGCAGGTGAGCTAGGCGTTATGCCTAAAATTACTATTAATAAATCAAGTGAACTCGTAGAACATTTGGTTTCAATATTTCCAGCATTCGGGCAGGAATGGGACGAAGGAGAAGCATTCGGTTATGACGGTGACTATACTTACCATACGGTATTTCTTGCTTTAGGCCCGCAAAGCTTCAAGTTACTCAGTGAAGCATCAGATGAACAAATAAGAAAATTATGTTCATTATTAAGCCGCACTTATCAAAGGGAGCAAAGAGTGAACTTAGGTAGGAGCAAGAACTGGTATAACAAGAGCTTAAACACAGATGGCGCAAAAAGACGCGCCACTGGTTAAGCTGTTCGTTCCAAACAGCCGCTTTAAGTAAACTTTTAAAATATCAGAAATCTCTAATATCGCCGATTTGGGTCGACATCTGCCATTTTAAATTTCAAAATCTTAAATATTTCATCGATAAGAAATGGCAGCTTTCCAACATTACACGTTACGAAATGAAAATCCTCCAATCGCCGCTAAGTACAAAGAGCTGAAATTTTAGAATGAGTTTATGTCGAATTGAAATTACTGCTTTTTCAGAAAATTTTAAAATTAAGTTATATCTCTCAATTAGTGCTTTGGGACGTTAAGACTAATTTGATCGAGTTTTTTAAATTACCTTTTCACGACATTTAGTATGATACTTTATTACCCAAAAACTGACTATTTTAAAAGGCGGAATTCCTTTTAGTATGACACTTAATTTTTAAGTTTTGATTTTCTAGTACACAAAATCAATAAGATACAATCTCGCTAGTATGAAACTTGATTACTCGCCTACAATTAAATAAACAAACATTACCTCTTGCTCTGTTCACAAGTGCAGATGGCAAAACTCATATTGAAATACGACTTCAGGATGATACTCTCTGGCTTACACAGTGCCAGAACGCTGAATTGTATGAAAAAACGCCACCTACAATTAACGAGCATCTAAAGAATATCTATGATGAAGGTGAATTAGAGCCAGATTCAACTATTCGGAAATTCCGAATAGTTGCCCTGGAAGGCAAGCGGGAGGTTGAACAGCTGCTGGATCACTACAATCTGGAAGCAGTACTTGCTGTTGGTTTTCAAGTTCATCCCAGTCGTGGTACTCAATTCCGCCAATGGGCTTCAGATGTATTAAAAGAATGAATATTTTGCTCATCAGGCGGATGATGAGTTAAATCATTTATATAAAAGTGGTAAATCTCTATTAAAGAAATTACTGAAAAGGCATTAGAAAATGAGAAAAAATACTAGACAAATTTTTGAGTATCCAGCCTGCCAACGGTGATTTGCAGGGATTCATTGCGCTTATGTGCCAGCTTTACCCAGTTGTTGATTTCATTTAACAACGTTTCTTCACCCACACCATGTCTGGGCGCATTTTGACTAATTGAATGGTCCAGACGTCCCGAGTTGATATAAGTCCACTGTTTATTGTTTTGTGAAATGATCCCGGTATGTCCCCTGGTTTCTAATGAAAAGGAGAGAATATCGCCTTTTTTCATTAAACTTTGCATTTCTTTAAAGATAGCTTTACTTTCCTGTTCAATATTATTGACCTGTGTAATTGAATGAGTGTAGACTTTTTTGCCCATCGCTTCGGTAATACCCTCACCTGTAAAATAGGCATTATTGGCCCGGCCTTCCACGTGAGCCATGTGTAATAACTGTTTACTCAAGCTATCCTGCCCATTATAGCGAACCCCCATATTTTTCAGGCCATTAACGACAAGAGTATAACAGTCAATATGCTTATAATCCGTTCCCATAAAAGGTTTGACCGCATCATCCAGTTTTTTTGACAGAATACGATTGGTATCAGTGCCTGGAGAAGATGAATTTACATAATTTTTTGGGGCATCCCAGGATAATTCACGTGTGTTTGCATCGAAGTAAACGGTACTGCCGCTGGGGATCTGGGTAAATGCTTTGTTGCGGTTAATCGTGTCATGAATGATATCCCAGCGATGTGCTTTTAAATCACTATGTTGAGAGAGTAAATTTGATATGGTTGGGTTAATACTATTGATTTGTCCAAGTACCAGCTTCTGCGCATCACTATGAGGCATATTGCTTAACGAAGTAATAGCTCCGGCAGTTTGAGATATTGGTTTTTGTTCCGGCCAGCTGATCTCCTGAGTTTGTTGATTATAGTAAATCTCTTTGCCAAGAGGAATTTGATGGAAGGCTTTATTGCTATTGACTGGATTGTGAATAATAGACCAGGTATTGGCTTTAAGTTGAGGATTGGCAAGTAAAAGCTGAGCAACAGTCGTGTTTTTTCCTGATAATGAACCCAATTTAATAGTAATGTCTTGCTCATGTTGCACGGAATGAGATGAGTTCGTGACGATTTTTTGACTCACAGAAGAAAGTTTGTGCAAATGACTTGCAAAATCAGAGCTGCCTGAAAGGCTGCTGTTAGTGGCTTTGTCAACTAAAAATGGCTGATTGTTGGTGTTTTGAATCTGCATAATGCACTCTCAT
>WTAX01000265.1 GCA_013139395.1 Gammaproteobacteria bacterium
CCGATATTGAATGAAGTTCGTCAGTCTATTGGTCAGGTGATTGATACTGAGCAAGCACGTGCAGCCGAGCAGGTTAAGCATCTTCTGGACGGTATTGAACAATTTTCTCAAACCAGTCTTATTATCGCCATTATTAGTACCATTGTTGCTGTTTTTATTATTATTTCTCTTAATATACTGGTGATTAACCGCCTGACATCAACCCAGATTGCTATGCATGAAATTTCATCGGGCGGCGGCCTGGGGCATAATCTGACTGAAAGTGGAAATGATGAATTATCAGCATTAGCTGTCGATTTTAATGTGTTTGTGGGCAAAATTAAACGTGTTGTTGATTTGGTGATACTATCTTCAAATAACCTCGCTGGTGAAGCCTCAACAATGAGTGAGATAACTGAATGTGCTCTGGAGTTATCGAGTAGTCAGGAGCGTCGGGCTTCAGAGACACTGGAAGTTAATACAAAAATGTCAGAACAAATGGTGACTATTGTGCAAAATGCCGGGGCGGCAGCACAATCGGTTGAAGAGGCTAAACTGTCTGCTGAAAATGGTCGAAGTATTGTCTTACAGGCGATTGAATCAGTACAGGCGATTGCCGAAGAAGTGGGTAATTCTTCAACGCTGGTTAAAGAATTAGCCAATGATGCAAATAGTATTAGTACCGTGGTTGAGGTGATTCAATCTATTTCTGAACAAACTAATTTATTGGCTCTTAATGCCGCTATTGAGGCTGCCAGAGCAGGTGAAGCGGGTAGGGGGTTTGCTGTAGTGGCTGATGAGGTCAGAAGCTTATCACACAAAATTCAACAAGAAACGGTGACCATTAAAGAGAAGATTGAGCAATTACAAAAGGCATCGAATAGTGTGGTGAATAATATGGATGCCATGCATGCAGGGACTGATAAAACCGTAAAGTTATCAACCAAGGCAGGTGAGGCATTTGATAATATTGTCAGTGATATTTCAAGCGTCACAGCAATGAATTTAGAAAATGCTGAAGCGACAGAGCAGCAGCAAAAAGACAATGAAAAAGTCAGTCTGGCACTGGAAAATCTCAGTATTATGTCTCAAACAATGGCTAATTCTACGCAGGATGCTTATAATTCCGGCATTGAATTTAAAACAATGTCTGAACAGCTTAAAGATATTGTGGAACAATTTATAAACAAAGCAGATAAAGTGGATATCTAACAAACTATAGAGATTAGCAGTCATAATGAACATTGAAAAAAATATACAGACTCATGCTCTGAATTATGGCATTAAATAAAAATAATAACCCTGTTTTATGGGTGTCACAAAAACTATCCCTGCATTTAGATAAGCATCGAATTCATCTATCCCGCCCTGATGCCCTGATACAACTGACTTTTTTAGGCCTGCTCACCGGGATCCTCGCCGGTGGCGTCATTGTTCTGTTTAGAATGCTGGTGGAAGAAAGCCAGGGGGTATTATTACCCGGCAATAGTGAAAATTATGAAGCCTTATCAATCGAAGCTCGATTTTTATTTCCGGTAATAGGCAGTCTTATTATTGCTGTGGTATTTCATTTTTTTTCTAAAGGTATTCATGTACTGGGTGTTGCCAGAGTCATAGAACGCATGGCATTTCATCAAGGTTATTTGACCTTACGAGGATTTTTATTACAATTTTTTGGTGCTGCTGTTGCTATTATTTCAGGACATTCAGTGGGTAGAGAAGGGCCCAATGTTTTCCTGGGTGCGGCTTCGGGTAGTTTGTTAGGACAATTCCTTACACTACCCAATAATAGTATCCGTACTCTGGTGGGCTGTGGTACTGCTGCGGGTATTGCTGCCTCATTTGATACGCCATTAGCCGGTGTTATCTTTTCTTTAGAAGTGGTTATGATGGAGTATACTCTAGCTGCTTTTTTACCTATTACCATTGCGGCCGGCAGTGCAACAATGGTCTCCATTTTTGTTTTTGGCAATGAGCCTGCTTTTGTTGTTCCTCATATTCAGCAGGGAGCGCTAACTCAATTACCGCTGGTGATCCTGCTGGGACTGCTTGCTGGTACTTTGTCTGCTTTTTTTATTCATTTATTACAATCAGTTGCCCATCATTCCAGAACGTTGGGCTTTACCACAAAGATCATGCTGTCCGGCGTTATTGTCGGCTTAATTGCTTCTATGATGCCCGCTGTTATGGGCATTGGTTATGATACTGTGAGTCAAATGCTGGCGGGTGAGATTGCACTTAATATTTTATTATTGCTGCTTTTATTAAAACTTCTGGCCACAGTGGCGAGTATTGGTCTTGGTATCCCCGGTGGCTCGATAGGTCCGGTCTTATTTCTAGGTGCTTGTCTGGGCGGTAGTTTTGGACTCATCGTGCGTTTAATATTTCCTGAATTACAAGCAGATGCGGGGTTTTATAGCTTACTGGGGATGGGCGCTGTGATGGGTGCGAGTCTGCAGGCCCCTTTGGCTGCACTCACCGCAATGATGGAGCTCACTCATAGCCCGCAAATTATTATGCCTGGTATGATTGCTATTGTGATTGCTAATTTGACTGCCAGCGAAGTATTCCGTAAAAAATCACTTTTTCTCTCAGTGCTCGAAGCCAGTGACGTCAATGTTTATACTAATCCAATTACCCAAACCCTGCGCAGAATAGGGGTGGCGAGTGTAATGAATAAAGCTGTTATTCAAGTTGCAGCCTCTATTGAACTGGAGCGTGTTGAAAGTCTATTTAAAGATAATCCAAAATGGTTGCTGATCGAAGATAAAAATCATCAACATTTGCAGTCAAATACGCAATTAATGCCAGCCATTGAGCTGGTTAAATACCTGGAATCAAGCAAACAAGAGTCAGTAGAAGAAGAGTCTATAAAAAAAGAGTTAGACTTACTGGAAATACCAGCAAAACGGATGGATATTGCTTCAATACACTTGCAGGCTACACTAGAAGAAGCGCTTAATAAATTAGATAAACATAATATTGATGCATTGTATGTTGAACGGATGAGTGCACCGGGGATAATGCGTTTATATGGTGTAATAACCCGTGCCCAAATTGAATCAGCATATCAGCTTAAATGACCAGCTTAGATGATAAGTTAAACAATCCCTTCATCCTGTTTTTGAAAAGGGAGGAAGGGAAGAGATTGTTCTATTGACTAATCATTTTGGAAAACATGGCTATTTACCATTAATTTCTAATAATTCGATATCAAAAATTAACGTTGAATTTGGCTTGATTTTGCCGCCCACAGCACGTTTACCATAGGCTAGATTAGCAGGAATAAACAGTTGCCATTTATCACCGACATGCATTAACTGCAGAGCTTCAACCCAGCCTGGAATTACGCCATTAACTGGAAAGGTAGTTGGTTTATTGCGTGAGTATGAACTATCAAATTCAGTGCCGTCAATCAGTGTTCCACGATAATGAGTGGTTACTTTGTCTGTAGCCTTAGGACTAGGGCCTTTACCTGATTTAATAATTTTATATTGTAAGCCGCTAGCTAAGGTCACTACACCTTCTTTTTTCTTGTTTTGTGCAAGAAACGCATCACCCAGTTCTTTATTTTTGCCTAGTTGTGCTTTTTGTTCTGCTTGCTGCTGTTTGATTAAATTAGCCTTAAATTCATTAAAAGCCTGTTTCATCTCATCTTGTGATAGTGATAAATTACCGCTGAAACTGTCTTTAACACCCTGTATCAGACTATCACTATCCAATGTAATACCTTGAACTTTAAGTGATTGAACAAAATTAACACCAATGGCATAAGCTGCTTTTTGTTCGAGTGTTTGTGGTTGTGCCATAAGGATTGCAGGTGCGGCAAAAAGGCAGCTTAATGTTGCACCTATTAGCGTGCGCTTTATTGAAGACTTATTGATCATTGTTGTTTTCATATCCTGTGTTATCGGGTTTAAAATCATAGTTTAGCATTTTTGAAATTAATAAAAGTAGATATTAGTCAAAATTATGTACAACTTAGTTCTCAAACAAATTAACATATTGCTCATAACCCTGTTCAACTAATTCGGCTTTAGGGATAAATTTTAGTGAAGCAGAATTGATGCAATATCTTAAACCCGTTGGTTTGGGCCCATCAGGGAATACATGTCCTAAGTGAGAATCAGCCTGCTTACTGCGTACCTCAGTACGACTATAAAATAGATGCTTATCTACCTTCTCAGTCAGAGATGAGGATGTAATCGGCTGAGTAAAGCTAGGCCAGCCTGTTTTAGAATCATATTTGTCTGTTGAACTAAATAAAGGCTCACCGGAAACAATGTCTACATATATGCCCGGTGTTTTATTATCCCAATATTCATTCTGGAAAGGACGTTCGGTGCCTTCTTTTTGAGTGACATCATACTGCAGCTCAGTCAATGTCTTTTTAAGTTCTTCATCACTCGCTTTCATATAAGTTCCTGTTTTTGATGTGCTGATTTTAGTATTATCTTTTTTATTTGTTTGTTTTTCCTGAGAAGGATAATTTTTATGTAAACCATCACCCCATATACTTTCTGCATATTGATCTCTGCCCGAACGAAAACGATAAAAATTGTAGCGTATAGGATTCTTTTTGTAATAATCCTGATGGTATTCCTCGGCCCTGGAAAAAATATCAAAGGCGATGAGTTCTGTGGCAATGGGTTTGTCATAGAGACCGGATTGATTTAAACGTTCGATAGACTGTTGTGCCAGCAATTTTTCCTCTTCACTAGTATAAAAAATAGCCGAACGGTATTGCTCACCTCTGTCATAAAATGAACCACCGGCATCGGTTGGATTAATTGAATACCATAATTCAAATAAGAGATCATCATAGCTGATTTTTTGTGGATCATAGATAATTTCTACTGCTTCGATATGTCCTGTAGTACCTGCTGATACCTGACGGTATGTTGGGTTTTTAACATGTCCGCCAGTATAACCGGAGATGACTTCAATAATACCATCGAGTTGTTCAAAATTATATTCAATACACCAGAAACAACCACCGGCAAAGTAGGCTTTTTTATAATCTTCGGAATGCAGGGTTGTTGATTTATTATGAGTTGAATGATCTGAATTTCCTGCAGATACCGTTAGGGTTAATATTATTAAGGTAGTAATGAGTAATACCAGTACAATAAAAGAGGAATTTAGTTGTTTCATTATGTTTCCAGTTATGTTTTTATTTTTTTTATAGTCATCAGCGATGATAAGTGAATATTCTTGATAATTAAAATCGTGCAAGTGATATAATGATATTTATTTAAAAGTGAATAAATATCATTATCTTAAACTAAATTATGAATTACTGACTTCAGATAAATAAGTAGTGATTTTAATCAGTATTGATGATGATTTGACTAATAATGATGATAAAGGTTCATTAGCCAATTAAAAATAACAAAACTGTATGTCATTTTCTGTGGATGCGAGAAAAATAGTTAATCAGCCTGAGAAAACTGCGACCCTGTTAAGATTGATGTTTTAGAGAAAATTGTAATCGGCTGTACTTGAAACCATAACTTGAAACTATTGCTTGAAACCGTTGCTTGAAACCATAGGGGGGTAAACTATGGCTATATTTACCTCTGTCTATTCATCAATCACATTAGTTTTTAACTAAAAAATGTTGGGGTTGTTCGCTAATTTCTAAGGGTGTTTTATTATTTTCTATGAATGTAATAGTTGATATAATAAAGCCTATGAGTACAAAGGCAGTGAGTAATAGGATGGGATCTCTTGTAAAATTCATAGTTTTTACCTCTACACAATTTCTTTTTATTTATAAATACCCTAAACAGTAAATTAGTACTGTTAATTTGTTCACGTTTGATGGCAATAAACTCCCTAACTTTTAAAATTGTGAGCTGGTTTGCGTTTTGCGTGTATTTACTTATATTAAACATTTGCGATAAATAGCATAATAAATGCACTTGATAGTTTATTGAGTGTTAGAGGAATTTCACTATGAAAACGAGAATGACAAAAAAAATAAAATCAGGAATTTCTCTTTTTTTAACGTTAATCTTTATCTTAATGTCTTGTTCAAGTCAGGCAAACGAGCTGGAAGAACAAGCTGACTATTGTTATAAACCATCTAAGCCTTTATTTTTCTCGACGGCACAAACAAAGAACCGCTATGCTGAGGATATGCAGGAATATCAACGTTGTAAGAAAAGCTTTATTGAAATGCAAGACCGTAGTGCTAAAATGAAAAAAGAATCAGACATGAATAGCCAGCTTATCCTGGATACTTTTATGGATAAAAGTCACTAAAAAAATAAATGTAAGGTTGATTTATGAAACGCTCTATTAAATTAAGTCATATGATTTTATTGAGTTTGCTGCTATTGGGTTTTAGCGTATCAAGTTATGCTGACCTTTATGAGCCGGTTCCTCAATGCTATCAACCCTCTCAGCCATTATGGTTTGCGACATCTTATTATAAGGAACGCTATGACCATGATGTTGATGAATATCAGGCCTGCATGAAA
>WTAX01000186.1 GCA_013139395.1 Gammaproteobacteria bacterium
ATTCTTGTCATGTAGGGGTTAAACTATATTCAAGACTAAAGAATATTTTCTAATTTAACTTTTGGTTATTTGTTATGGAAACATGCTATGATTATTTTGATTGTACTAAAATAGAGTGTATGATTCAAAAAAACAAAAAATTAAAATGTTGGGAAGTCGAAGATACTTTATGTGATACACATAATAATGATTTAAAACTACTACAAAAATTATTTGAAAGTAAAAAAGAATATTGTGAATTATGCTTTTATTATCAAACATATAATAAAGAGTAATTATTCTGGGATTAATTCTACAATACTTTCAGACTTTTCCTAGATGTTTATTAATATTTTATTTCAAATACCGAATGGCCTGTAATAATGACCATATAGAAGGTTCAGAGTACTGAATATTTTATCGATTTAAAATCGCTGCTTTTTTAACAGATATCAAGCTTTCATTAAATCCGTCAACTAGAGCTAAGGGACGAGTGCAGTAATTGAACAACAAATGACCGTTGTGGAACTAGTAAACCGTCACTTCTTTAAAATGAGTTAATTGCCCGCTTTGATGCTGAATCCAGACACTTTATCCAATCGATTTATTAGTAATTTTTAATGGCCGCTATCTGGAATTCAAAGAGAAAACTCTTGATGAGTCCGGACTGCTCCTTAAGGTCAGAAGCAAAAAATACATTATCACCAATAACAATTATTAATCTCTATTTGAGAACTGTGTTCCAGAACTTTAGCTGACTTATGTTAGAATGCGCGATTTGTGCCTTATAGGATATTTTAATGGAATGAAACCTGCCAATATCATCATATCATTGCTGATTGCTCTTCTGACAATTACCTTCTGGGCTATGGCTAATCGGCCCGAAATGGAACCTCTATGGCCTGATACTATTCAGGGTTTTTCTTTTTCGCCCATGCGCGCCCACCATGATCCGGCAAAAAATCTTTACCCGAGCATTGCTGAAATTGATGCCGATCTGGCCCGCCTGGCTGGTAAAACTCATGCGATTCGTACCTATAGTGTTGACTCAACTCTGGGCAAGATACCAGAATTGGCACGTAAACATGAAATCAATGTAGCATTGGGAGCCTGGATTACCAGGGATCAGGAAAAGAATGCTCTGGAAGTAGAGCAATTAATCAACATCGCTGATAAAAATCGTCGAAATGTTGTTCGAGTTATGGTGGGCAATGAGGTTTTATTAAGAAAAGACCTTTCTGTGGAACAATTAATAACGCATCTGGATCATGCCCGGGCTGAATTAGGGATGCCTGTCAGCACAGCTGAACCCTGGCATATCTGGGCCGAGAATCCACAATTAGTCAATCATGTGGACTTCCTGGCCGTTCACATGCTGCCCTTCTGGGAAGGTATTCACCTGGATAATGCCGTCGGGCATATTGAAGATCGTCTGACATATCTGAAAAAATTATATCCCGGAAAAAAGATTGTCATTGCTGAAGTCGGCTGGCCCAGTCATGGTCGGACACAAAAGAAATCTGTGGCCTCAGAAGCAAACCAGGCTGCTTTTTTACGTCGTTTTCTGCATAAGGCGGAGCAGGAAGAGTATATCTACTATGTAATGGAAGCATTTGATCAAACCTGGAAACAGGAAATTGAAGGTTCCATCGGGGCTTATTGGGGTGTCTATGATGTGTATCGCAAAGCCAAATTTGAATTCACCAAGCCTATTGTTCAGATACCGCAATGGGATGTACTGGCGGGTATTTCAGTTCTGTTTGCAGTGATCCTGTTTGCCATGCTGTCCATTGATGCTAAAACACTGAGTTATCATGGACGCAGTTTTCTTGCCTTGATTGCCTTTTCTCTGGCAACGGTTGCAGTGTGGATAATCTATGACTATGTCGATCAATATATGACACTAAGCACCATTCTTGTTGGCATCGTACTGATTTTAGGGATGATGGGGGTCATCATTGTACTGATGATTGAAGCGCATGAATGGGCTGAAACTCTCTGGATAAAAGAACGACGCCGCGAGTTCAAAGCGCTTGAAATGGATAATACTGATTTACCTATGGTCTCTATTCATGTGCCGGCCTATAACGAACCGCCGGACATGATGATAGAAACCCTGAATGCTTTATCTAAGCTGACGTATAAGAATTATGAAGTGATTGTTATTGATAATAATACCAGCGATCCACAGGTCTGGCAGCCGGTACAGGCACATTGTCAGACTCTGGGAGAAAAATTTAAGTTCTATCATAAAGCTCCCCTGTCCGGTTTTAAATCCGGTGCCCTGAATTATGCTCTGAAAAAGAGCTCGCCTCAGGCCAGCGTCATTGCCGTCATCGACAGCGATTATTGTGTGCAGGAAAACTGGTTAACTGATCTGGTACCTCAATTTAAACGTCCGGAAGTTGCCATAGTCCAGGCCCCCCAGGACTATCGGGATTATCAGGAAAATGCCTTTAAGGCCATGTGTTTTTCAGAGTATCGCGGCTTTTTCCATATTGGTATGGTGACTCGAAATGAACGCAATGCCATTATTCAACATGGCACCATGACCATGGTTAGAACAAAGGTATTAAAAGAAGTCGGCGGCTGGAGTGAAAATACCATTACCGAAGACGCTGAACTGGGCTTAATGATTTTCAAAGCGGGTCATGAAGCAGTTTATAGCGCCGAAAGCTATGGCCAGGGCTTAATGCCGGACACCTTTATTGATTATAAAAATCAACGTTTCCGCTGGGCTTATGGTGCAATGCAAATCATGCGCTATCATGCTGGTGAGTTGTCAGGTAAAGTCAAAAGCAAATTAAGCACCGGGCAGCGCTATCATTTCATTGCCGGCTGGCTTCCCTGGATTGCGGACGGTATTAATCTGATCTTTAATCTGGCGGCATTATTATGGACTGTTGTCATGGTGACAATGCCGGAGAAAGTTGCGCCACCGCTAGTGATTTTTTCTATTTTGCCTCTAAGTCTATTTGTCTTTAAAATTTTAAAATTGTTCTACCTGTACCGGGGAGTCAATATAGTGATGACCTTCCGTCAAACCATGGCGGCAGCCATTTCCGGACTAGCCCTGTCCCACACCATAGCCAAGGCAATGTGGCTGGGACTGTTCACCACTGGACGTCCCTTCTTGCGAACACCAAAAATGGAACGCTCTGCCGTACTATTAAAGGCTGTCAGTGCCGCTCTGGAAGAAGTTTTCATCATGTTATTGCTCTGGTCATCCGCCGCAGCCGTTTATTTTTACCTGTCTTTAGACAGCCTGGATCTATTGCTCTGGTTTATTGTCTTGCTGGTACAGTCATTACCCTATGTCGCGACCTTATTGATGTCCGTAATCAGTGCCTTTCCAGCATTAAGAAGTGAACTTTTTCTTAGCCGCAAAGAAATTGAACCGGTAAATCGTCTGAGTAACTGAATAGTTTCTTTCTATATTTAGGGGGGCAAATAATATGATATCTACACTCTGTATCGTATGGTTTAAACTGTAATAGCCCCTCAGCAAAGCTGATGGGCTACCTTTTGTTAATAATACGCTGAGTTATTAGCTATTTTTATTATTTTAAATGACAGGGCAGTTTAATATGCTCTAATACCGGAAAATTTTTGCGTGTTTGCTGTAAAGTCTCAGTATCAATGTCAGCAATCGCAAAGCCGGAGCCATGAGGTAAACGATCAATGACACCACCCCAGGGATCAACAATCATACTATCACCATGTGTTTCACGTCCATTAACATGATAACCACCCTGTGCTGATGAGACCACAAAGCACAGGTTTTCAATTGCTCTGGCACGATTAAGTACTTCCCAATGTGCCTTACCTGTGGTTGCCGTAAATGAAGAGACTAAGCCTAATACTTCCATTCCCTGGCTGACCATATCACGAAATAATTCTGGAAAACGCAGATCATAACAAATAGCAATCCCTAATTTACCAAAGGGTGTGTCAACGACGACAACCTTATCCCCTGCTTCAGTAAAAGCTGATTCGTTATAAGCGCCACCTTGATCGCCCAGATCGACATCAAAAAGATGAATTTTGTCATAGCGTGCTGCCACTTTGCCTTCATCATTAAACAGAAGACAGGCAGAGAGGATCTTTTCACGATTTTCACCCGAGCGTTCAACATCTGCAGCATGATTCACTTTTAGAGGTATCGTCCCCCCTAAGATCCAGACCTTTTCTTCTTTAGCCACTGATGATAAAAAATTCTGTATTGGAGCCTTTGCTTGTTCTCCTGACACATTTGCAGAAATATAATCTTCTGAAACATCTAAAATATCCAGCTCAGACATACCCATATAAGCAAAATTTTCTGGTAATACAACCAGTTCCGCACCTTGCTTAACTGCATCGGCAATTAACCGTTTTGCTTCACTTAGGTTGGCACTGACATTGGGCCCGGAAGCCATTTGAATCGCTGCTACTTTTGCCATCTTCTCTCTAACACTTTATATTCACATAAAGCCTCATAGTTTCAACGATTAACAGCCAAATTTCAAGTTAAATAGTTC
>WTAX01000480.1 GCA_013139395.1 Gammaproteobacteria bacterium
CATTTTAATTCTAAAGATGTGGTCAGACATGCTCTGGTACAAAAGATCGTTGATGCCTATGAAGAGGATGATCGATTAGAAGAAAAGAAAGCCGGCTCAACACGCTCGAAAAAAAGAACTTAGAAAATGAACAGTGACTTTGAGCTTTATCTGGATTTGCAAAATACCCTGACTTCTAAATCAGCTTCTGACTCTTTTTTGGGTTCTGACTTTATTTCAAGTTCTGACAGTATTCCAGATAATGAAAAAATAGAGTCGTGGGTAAGACAGGCACTCATCACAGAAGCGCAGCAAAAGAAACATAATCATCAGGCAGTGAATAGTGAATATGAACTGACTATACGCATTGTAGACAAGGATGAAATGCAGTCTTTAAATAAAACCTATCGTCATAAAGATAAGGTCACTAATGTGCTGTCTTTCCCCTATGAAGATTTTCCCTTTGATGCACCTGCAGAAGTACAGCTGCCATTACTGGGTGACCTGGTGATTTGTCATGATATTGTTGTTGAAGAAGCACACCAGCAGAACAAAACGGTAGAAGCACATTGGGCACACATGGTGGTTCATGGTGTATTACACCTCAAAGGCTATGATCATATCGATGATGATGAAGCTCAGCAGATGGAAGCATTGGAAATCGAAATTCTAAAAAAATTAACTATTTCTGACCCCTATCAATAATTCTGTCTGGTTTTGCATGTTGTTCAGCGCTCATGTAAAATTCATATACAGTATATTATATTTGGTTTAAAACATGAAAGAAGAGCGGCCTGGCAAGACTTCTACTTTAAAAAGCAGAATTCGAAATTTACTAAAGCGAATAGGTCACGCCTTAATTGGCGAGATTAGTGATAAATCCCGTCTAATGGAAATTTTACGTGAAGTTCAATCGCGTAATGTGATCAGCAGTGAAACCCTTTCCATGATTGAAGGCGTGATGGAAGTGACTGATATGCAAGTGCGTGAAGTCATGATACCGCGCTCACAGATGATTGTTATTAAGCATGATGCCAGTGCTGATGATATTTTAGCCTGCATTATTGAATCTGCCCACTCCCGTTTTCCTGTGATTGGTGACAATCGTGATGATATTGAAGGCATTATTCTGGCTAAGGATATGCTTAACTTTTTTGCCAAAGAAGATCACAGAAATCTGGATCTAAAAGAATATATGCGTCCGGCAGTCTTTATTCCGGAAAGTAAACGTCTCAATGATCTACTCCGGGATTTTCGTGCCAATCGTAATCACATGGCTATGGTTGTTGACGAATATGGAGGCGTTTCGGGTCTGGTGACCATTGAAGATGTTTTAGAAGAAATTGTTGGTGAAATAGAAGATGAGCATGATGTGGAAGAAGACAGCAATATTACTTCTCAGGGTGAAGGAGTTTATACCGTTCAGGCTCTGACAGAAATTGATGAATTTAATGAATTTTTCAAATCAGACTTTAACAATGATAAATTTGAAACAATTGGCGGTATTATTATGAATGCCTTTGCTTATATGCCCCAAAGAGGCGAAGAAATTGAGTTGGGCAATTTTTTGTTTAAAATAACTCGTGCTGATCATCGCCGTATTTATAGCCTTAGAGTTATCAGAGTCTCTGTCACAGCTTCACCTCGATCATAAATGTCTCAATTTAATGCTAATAAAACAGCTCATGAGGCTATTAATAAAAGTCTGCTTGAATTATTACCAGAAAGCTTACGCAAATGGCTGATAAAGGGAATTTCAGCCTGGTTTTTTGTGTTTCTTTTTGGCGCATTGGTCCCCATAGCTTTTGCACCCTTTAATACCCAGTCGAGTCTGTTTTCATATCTGATCTTTTTCCCTCTGGCTCTTTTCTTATATCAACTATTACATACTCGTACTGCTAAAGAAGCGTTTTATAAAGGGGCTGTCTATGGTATCGGCTTGTTTAGCGTCGGGGTTTCCTGGCTTTATGTGGCAATTCATGATTTTGGTGCGGCGCACTGGTCCTTAGCGGGGTTCTTTACCGGCGGGTTTATTTTATTACTATCCTCATTCTATGCTTTTTTTGCCTGGAGTGTCTTTAAAATAAGGCAAAAAAAGAGTATTTCACAGACGTATCTGAGCCTTTTTTATCTGCCTGTGCTGTGGGTGTTCTTTGAATGGCTGCGCAGCTGGCTACTGACCGGCTTCCCCTGGATATTATCAGGCTATCCTTTAATTGAGACCCCTCTTGCTGGTTTTGCCCCGATTATGGGGATCTATGGACTCTCATTGCTGGTGGCTTTTAGCGCAGCACTATTGATAGCCAGAATCAAGCCCGCTATCAGTCTTATCAGTATCGGCTTACTTTTCAGCAGTGGCTGGCTATTGGGTCAAATTCAATGGAGTGAACCCCAGGGCAAACCTTTGTCGGTGGCATTGATTCAGGGTAACGTAAACCAGACGGTAAAATGGGATCGCTGGCAACTGGAAAAAACCAAGCAGATTTATATTTCGTTGAGTCAGGATCAGTGGCAAAGCAATGACTTGATAGTCTGGCCGGAAAATGCCATTCCCGTGTTTTATCATACATTAGAAAGCGGTTTTTATCATAACCTGACTCTGCAGGCAGAAAAAACACAAACAGAGCTGATCACCGGACTGCCAGTTTTTGATGATAAAACGCAGCAATATTACAATTCAATGACTAACTTTGGCGCTCAGCAAGGCTATTATTATAAAACTCATTTAGTGCCATTTGGTGAATACGTGCCTCTGGCCTCTTTAATTCGCGGTATTATTCAGTTTTTTAATATGCCCATGTCAGCCTTTAGTGCAGGGGAGGCTGATCAACCTCCGCTTATAATCAAGGGACATAAAGCGGTTGTTACCTTGTGTTATGAAGATGTTTTTCCTCAGGATATGATGACACATATTCCTCAATCCCAATTTATGATTAACTTATCTAATAATGGCTGGTATGGTGATTCCTTCGCGCCGCATCAACACCTGGAAATGGCGCGCATGCGAGCACTGGAAACTAGTCGTGAACTCATCCGCAGCACCACCAGCGGCATTTCAGCAATTATTGATTCTAAAGGTAAAGTGCTGGTCAAAGGCCCGCAATTCAAAAGAGCAGTTATTAATGGCAAACTGCAACCCAGAACAGGTACAACTCCTTATGTGTTTTGGGGTAATTATCCCATTGTTTTACTTTTTATTGTGACCTTATTGCTCCTTAAAAGAGCTCCTTCAAAGATACTCAACTAAGAATAGTTACGAATAAATAAAACAAATCACTTTGCAATAAAATCTTCCTATCGTCCTGATAATCACTGAGCTGCAATTATGAAAAAGGGTAAATTCTAAGAGAAAAAGTCAAAACTGCTCCTCCTTTTTTATCATTATCAGCCCGGATACGACCTCCATGAGCCGTTATAATTTCGCGACAGATAGCCAGTCCAAGTCCAGTGCCGTTACTCAGGCTTTTGGTCTTGCTGCTTTGGATAAATTTATCAAAGATGGTATCCAGCTCATCATCAGGAATACCAAGCCCTGAATCCCTCACTGTGACACTGATGACATCAATAACTTTATTATGTCGAAGCAGCATTTTTTCTAGTGAGGTGCTAATAATGATTTTTGCATTATTATCAGAAAATTTAATGGCATTAGAAAGCAGATTACGAATAACCTGAGATATTTTTTCACGGTCAAAAAACGTTTTTCGCTCATCAGTAAATTCATACTCAACCTCAATATTTTTTTCCTGCAGTGCTGTTTCAAATTCATCCTGTACGGATAAAATCACCTCGGTAATTGGCTGGAGTTTAAAGTCATAGGTCATTTTGCCGGATTCAAGCTTGGAAAGATCCAGCAGATTATTCAATAAATTCAATAAGCCTGTGCCGCTGATTTTAATTTTATCAAAGTAAGAACGCAGCTTTTCTTTTGATGCAGTATCATATTTGGCTAAACCAAATTCTGAAAAGCTGAGAATACCATGCATTGGTGTTCTCAATTCATGAGACATATTGGCCAGGAATTCTGTTTTGGCATTGTTGGCCCGTTGTGCTTCATTCATTGCTTCATTGAGTTCTTTAGTTCGCACAATGACTTTATCTTCTAATTCACGTTTGGCTTTGTTGACTTCACCTTGTGCAGCAACCAGAGAATCGGCCATATTATTTAAATCCTTAGCCAGGAAACCCAACTCACCACCATCTCTGAGAGATAAGCGTTTATCAAATGCCCCTTTTTGAAATTGATTGATCATAAGAGCAATTTCTTTTAAAGGGGATGAAATACTTCTGGCAATCAATAAAGCGATAAATAATGAGATAGAAATTCCCAGTAATGCCAAAATAAGACTATTTCTTAACAGGCTTGTACGTTTATTATTTAATGTATGAGAAGAAAGTATCAGGCTGACTTTACCTAATATCTTTGGTGTAAATGATGCATTATTATTGACGTTAAGGA
>WTAX01000546.1 GCA_013139395.1 Gammaproteobacteria bacterium
AATAAATCAGTACCTTCAGGCCACCAGAGTTTAGCGATATAAACAGCTATTGCGCCAAAAACAATCATAATTATAAGCGGCAATAAGTACATAAGAAAAGAACCGCCCAGTAAGGCAGATTCTTCTAAACCAATGACAACTCGATCACCTTCCTTTAAAGGAGTGTAGTATTCGGCTTCTTTATTAGCAGACTGCTCAATGCTATTTAAACAACGAACATAAGCAATTTTATTACCTAATACTTTAGATAATACCTGTGTACCACAAGCATTCTTTACAGAACAATGACCACAACTTGACTGACGCTGAGTATTCACCCAAACATATTTTCCTTCATTATTAACAACAGTGGCTTGTTCTTCTATCATTTAACAGGCTCTTTAGCTGCTTTTAGAAAACGCAATGCACTCACCACAGGTATGGCACCAAGCACGGTAATTTGCTGATCAGCAAGTGTTTTACCTGCGACATTGACTGGTCCCAGTTTAACCACACCGTTAACAGGTCGTTTTGTTTGTCCTGTTTCTTCAATAAAAATTGAAACAGATGCAAATCCATCACTTAACTGGAACTGGTAAGCCTGGCGGCTGCCCTCATTAATAATACCCTGACGAAAAGAAACAGGCTCATAACCTTTAGGAATTTGATTAAGACTAAAATACTGCTCAAATGCTGATGAAAGCTCCTGAAATTCTGCTAAACATGTCTTTATTTCTTTTGCAGCATCAACGGCAATGGATGAATTTTCATTATTATAAAATGTTATGTCTGTAAAAAGGTATTGTTCTACAACCTTACCATTTGGAGCTATTAATTTATATCTTAATAAGGTCGCTGTGTCAGGTTCAAACCATACTTTATAACTGTATCGGTAGGAATCTTTTGCTTTAATGGATAATCCCATTGCAGGATAACCGGCAATTATTCTTGGCTCAGTGAGTATAAATTCATAGTTTTTTTTCAAATCCAGATAGTAATTATTGACTCTAAATGGAAAGCTGGATGACACCGCCTGAAATTGATAGTGCCAGCCATTATCAAGGATACAATAGTCATTAACTAAACGTCTGGTGCTTTGTTTCTGGTTATTATCCTGGGGAATAAATTCTTCTACCACTTCACCCTGGGTATTTATTGCCCTTTTAATTTTTATCGTTTGTAAAGAATCTTCAAACATATAAATAAAAGAGCCGTCATATAACTGTCTGGAACCATTGCGAACAAACTTATTGAGCAGCTCTTCAATTAATTGTTCATTAGTGTGCTCACTATTTGCCTGTATTCTTGAAGAAATGGAAGGTGAAGAAATGGAAGAGTTTTCATTTGCATCGGCTTCGTATGCCAATGCAGTTGACATAATAAATGGAAAAAACAGAGACAAAAGTAACCAATAATGAAAGTTCCAGCCTGTTAATTTCACAGGTTGAATAGACGCTTTGTTTACCATAGTGTGTTTATTATACCTTTACCATAGCGGTTAAAAACTATAGCTTTAAAAATGAACAACCGGCATTTTTTAACTGCCCGGTTTAATCATTAATTTGATAAGTTGCTGTACGTATTTGAGGTTGCAGATTATAAGCAGCCCGATGTATTTCATGCTCTCTTACATACTGCCTGACCTGCTGAGATAATACAGGATCAGCTTCTATCCATTGATATTGCTGATTAGGCGCATCATTAGTTATTGCTGCCGCTGTTGAAGAAACATAAGAAGCAGGTAAGACCGCAACCGGCTGGATATATGATGGCGTTGTCTTATCCGATGCCTGCTTATCCAATGAGGAGTGTATTGAGTTCGCAGCAGTAAGTGATTGTTCAGATACGGTATGACTCAAGTCTGTTTCGGTTTTAAATCCCTGTAGAGTAAAAAGTGTGACAAACATAGCAGAAGCTGCAATAGAAACACCACTGAGCATACGATTTTCATAAAAACGATTAAACCAGCTTGTTTGGCTAATATCTTCAGTTTTAGCGATCTGCAGAGAAACGGCTTCATCAACAAAATGGCACGGTAAATCATCCAGTGCAAGAGAAATATTATCTCTAAGCTCAGTGTTTAAAACACTTGTCTGAACCTGATCATGTAAATGTTCGTTCACTAGTTGTAAGCGAGCATACTGCTCTTTATATGCAGGGTCATTGAGTAAGGCTTCAACAATCTGGCTTGTTTCACTATCAGATTGTTCTGCATCAATAAATGCTGACAATCTTTCTTTGTTTTGCTGTATTGGCATAGACATATTCATCTCGTCGACTAAAATTTTTATTATTCAATATCTTATAAATAATTTACTTCAAACTTATGTAATTAAAGTAAATCTTTTATTTCATTATCTATTGTTTCTCTAGCTCTAAAGATTCTGGAACGGACAGTACCAACAGGACAATCCATAACATTGGCGATTTCGTCATAACTCATTGCTTCAAATTCACGCAGCGTTATAGCCACTTTTAATTCTTCTGGTAAATTAGCAATAGCCCGATCAATTGCCTCTTTGATTTGTTGTTTTGCTAAATTTGCTTCCGGTGTCGTGTTATCATGCATCGCACTGCCACCATCATAATACTCAGCATCATTGGCATCCACATCAGAACGTGGAGGCCGCCTGCTTTGTGCTGTCAAATAATTTTTTGACGTATTAATAGCAATTCGATAAAGCCAGGTATAAAAGGCACTATCACCTCTAAATCCTGGTAATGCTTTATACGCCTTGATAAATGATTCTTGTACCACATCCAAAACATCATCTCGATCATGTACATAAGGTAACACCAACTGGGCTAATTTGTGCTGATATTTTATGACTAAAAGATCAAATGCATTTTTATCGCCTCGTTGTACCCTTCTTACAATCTCCAGATCAATTTTATTTTGCGATCCATTATCGCTCATTTGCTTCCCATCATTTCATTGGAATTTCATTAATAGATTATCCGGCTCATACTAACATAAAACACCCAGTGAAAAAAAACTGCTTTAAGTTATTTTAAAAGTTCATCAATTTATTGATTAAACAAACCGTAAATTTATCAACAATGGTCACAAAGAAATGTCACAAATGAATAATTCACCTCTATGAACTTTAAGACATAAGTCCCCATAAAAAGTTCATTGAGATAATGCAATTTAATTAATTTCTATCAATTAAAATCGTAACTATTCAGCGTATTATTTACAAAAAGCCTGTGGTTGCTTATTTTTCTAACTTTGACTTTCTGTTACGAGATGTCGCTACGCTCAAACAATCAAAGTCAGAAAAATAAGTGACCATGGGCTTAACAAGCGTTATTTAGGAATACACACTGAATAGTTACTCCATATTATTGTTTTTATTACTTTAGTACAGTAGGTTTAGTCTTATTTATTGTGCATAATGTCTGTAAATCAATTTTAAAAAGAATATTATGAATACTGAGTGTTTCGACGT
>WTAX01000462.1 GCA_013139395.1 Gammaproteobacteria bacterium
GGGATGGGATCCAAGCGCCAGGTTATTCGCCGTTCCAGCTTCAAAAAGGATGCTCACAACGGAGTCGCTGACTTCAGCCCCGAGATGCGCTGCCAGAAATGTCACATCCCACAGACTAAAGATCTACACGGCTTGAGAATGGGTATCACCTGCGTACAGTGCCACCGCAGCCAACCAGTTGCCGGTATCTACCACTACTACTCACCACTCAATCCAATCAGGCGTCACGCCTACGTCTGTGCAAAATGCCACGATGGGGCAACGCCCTCGTTTGCCTCCTACATGGTACACGAACCGAATCCCGTCGCATCCGAAACCCGCAGCACCTTCCCGTTATTCTACTATGCCGTCTGGGTAATGTTGATCCTGGCAGTCGGTGTTTTTGTCTTCTTTCTACCTTATACAGCGTTGTGGTGGATTCGCGAGTTCATTGTCAAGCTGAAAGGGAGGTCCAATCATGGCTAAAGAACGCACCCGCCTGAAACGTTTTACCCCGGTTCACCGGCTATGGCACCTGGGACTTATTCTTATCTTTATGACCCTGTCCGTCACCGGCATCGCCTGGATGTATTTTGAAACGCCCTGGGGTCGTGGCCTGGCCAACCTGTTCGGCGGCTACCTTAACGTTCTGGAGATCCATCGCATTGCCGGTCTGATAATGATGGCTGGGTTCACTCTGCATATACTCTACATGATCTATCGCATCGACTGGAAGGGGTTTCCCGGCTCTCTTTTGGGCCCTGACACTCTGGTCTTCCAATGGGTTGACGTAAAGGGGTTCTTTGCCCATCTGGGCTGGATCTTCGGATTTAACAAGCTGCCGCGCTTCGATCGCTGGAGCTGGTGGGAAAAATTTGACTACTGGGCGGTCTGGTGGGGGCTAATAATCGTTGGCATCACCGGACTGATGCTCTACAATCCAGTGTTAACCAGTGACTATATGCCGGGATGGGTGCTCAACGTGGCACTCTGGGTGCATCGCATTGAGGCAGTACTGGCTATGGGTCACATCTTCACCATCCACTTCACAGTCGAGCACTGGCGACCCAGTTCCTTTCCTTTCAATGCCGCCATGTTTGATGGCACGATAGCTCTCGAAGAAGCGAGGCACGAACATCCAGAATGGGTCGCACGCCTGGATAAAGATGGCCGTCTGAACGAAGCGTTGGTCTCACCGCCTCCAGTCCCCTTGCGGATCCTCTACTTCCTGTTCGGCTATTCGATCATATTTCTGGGTCTGTTCCTACTGGTATTCGCCATCGCTAATGCTGCTCTGCTGACACTATTTTAAGTAGCTGTCCGAAAAATAGAATTAAAAAATTATTTATTTCAGGAGTAAATAATATGAATAATCACTTAATAATCATTTTTTTTGCTTTAATGGCATCGTCCAATATCATCGCGAAACCCATTGCCTGCGAACCAACAGGATACTTTTTACAAAACGAGTTTAATGACGCTTCTTTCGAGAATCCCAAAGATCCAAACAAAGGTGTAATAACGTTGAATTTTCAAGCTATGGAAGTAATAGAAGCTAATAAGACAAGTAAACTCAAGAAAATTACAAAGACTATTTTCACAAAGGATTATCCTAATGCTCCAGTATATATGTTTAACCGAGAGAAGACCTTAATGACTAAAACGCTGATCACTGGTGGAAATCTTCCTCCTTCCATCACAGCAAGTGCATATAAATGCATATAATTCAGCTTTCATCCTCAGCATCTTTATCATGTTTATGCTGCTCAGCATGTTTTACCGTTGAGTATTGTTCCAGATTGGTCTGAATTCTGTGATTAATTGTATTCACCGGATACAGGCCTGGCGTTTGTCCGGAGTCATCCGCTTTCCACTTAATCAAAAATATATAAGGATGATCTAAAATATAAGGTCAGAATCGACGGGATAAAGAAATACTTGAGTTTTTTCTTTCTGTAAAAAACCATAATGGTCGGTCCTTGTACTTAGCGGAATAATTAGCATTTTCTTATTTAATTGTCAGAGCTACAAAGCTGCAATTTCATACGTCAGAAAAGATATGGTACTACTCTAAAATTTTAATGTTGATCAACTTTTAATCAAGACGAAAATGTCCTAAAGTGTTAATTGAAGGGTTTAATCCGTTCCTGATTTCACTTCCAGTTAGCGGCCATTTCAAATCATTTAAAATTGACGTAAGAAAGTTTTCTAATCTGGTAGCTATCGACCCACTGCCGTCTTTTAGATGATGCAATATTGTTAGTCAGCTTGGTGGAAGCGGACATAAGAAATTACAACAAAGGTGCGTGTATTTTTCACACTAATTTAAAATTAGAACAACAGGCGATGACGACAACACTGTCATTATCGTTATCGCTGAGTAGCGATACTGGTTTGGCTAAAAAAAATTGAAGAATAAGATAAAGACCAAGTAAGCTGATCTCATTTTTGTTATCTGAAATAATTAAAAAAGATAATATAGATAACAGCTATCAGTAAGAAACTGATAGCCGAAAAGTTAATTTCTATTAAAGCCCTAAAATGTTATCCACTTCATCTTGTGACAGATATTGTGCTTCATAATTACCATCACCAATAATCGCCTCAATTTTTCCAACGTATGAACGTAAGTGACTTTCTGAGCCATTAATCAATGAACGATAGGCATCAATCAGAGGTTGTTCATCAGTGTATTCAAGACCACATAACGGAGGGTATCCACCTCCAAAGCCAATTACTGAGTGTTCCTGCTCTGAATCTTGAAACATAACTAGAACCGAGTCCATTGCCTGAGTACCATTTCAGAATAGCTATTTAGACCAAAGAAAGGATCGCATTTGAAAGCAGAAAGGGATCGTAATACGGTGAGCTTTCAGGTGAGATTAGATGTGTATCAATAATAGTAATTCCTTTTTTGTTCAGGGCGACAGGGATAGGACCGGAATATTTTCCATTCTTGCTGTCAAGTAATATATAATTTAACAAAGTGTCAGTTGGTGCGTTTGGTGATGCATTCTGCATAACAGATAATAAAGCATTAATGACTTCCTTGAGTGTCATACCATGTTGTTCCGGATCAATACCAAGGTTAGGGATAAATATTTTGGGGTTCTCATTGCTGGCAATAGCTGATATAACGCCTTCAGGTAGTAGATTTGCCATGAGACTTGAATAGAAACTACCGGGAGGAAAACAGATTAAGTCTGCAGTTTGAATCAATTTGCGATTCTTTTTGCGTATTTTTGCTACAGCGGGTACATATTTATCAGGATGTGATGAGAGTAAGATATGTTTGATACGTGATTTTATCGGCTTGACTTCCTTTCCTGTCATTCGATGCTGACCCACCAGAATATCCCCGGATTCGAGTTCTGCAGCAAGATGAAAATTATCGTTGACGATCGCCCGAACGGTACCCTGTACATTGACCAATTTTGAAAAAAGAAAAATAACCGGATCCAGGTGTCGATGATTATTCAGATAGCCTCCCGCCAATGCCAGATTACCGATACTGGCACCTCTCAAATCAAAATTATCAGGAACCTGGCCGGTAAAAAATCCCAGTAGATTTCGTATCAATCGACGCATGGGATTAGGAATAGCCCGAATTAATGGATCTTTACCTTCAACCATATTGGTCAGTTGCTGCAATAGCACTTTTTGTGATTCTTTGATTGAGAGACGATGAGTGAACAGGCGGTATACGTCCGGATGCCCGGTAACTGTTTCATCAGCCAGTGCAACCATACGACTGCGTAAGTCACCAATAGCAGGCATATCAAAAGCGTGGCGCAGTTTGGCAGAACTACCACCTGAATCAAATGGTGTGACGAGATGGATTGAATTATAGGTAAAATTTTTCAAATGCTGGCTGAGTTCATTGAGCGCACTGCCACCACTAAAAAATAAAATTTTGGGTCCAAGTTCAGGAGCTTTATGGTATAGGCTGATTCGTATGGGATCAGGAATGACCGCAGATCGGGTAATTTTAATATTCATGACGAAAATCTGATTGGCTGTTTATTATTGTCATACTCATGAGTTCTTTTATTATTTATTGTGCTGCCAATGAAACTGCTTTTGTTAAGGATAGGAATTTTAACGACAATTTTCAATCTATAAGTCATAAAAAGTATAATTTTAATTCTTTATATGTGGAAAGAGTGAGTGGAAGAATCGGAAGAAGTAAGTCAAAGGACTGAAAAATACTGTTTTGTCAGGATTCCCCTTGTTTAGGGTGAGAATGTCCTACTCGCACATTCAGAAACTTGCAATATGATCAGAAGTGTTGGATTGAGTGTGCTGAACAATTAGCTATTAATAATTAATTGTTCAGCCCGACAAGCAGGTTAACTCAACATTGTAAATGTCTGCTATTGAGTAATTTTCAAAAACAGAAAAGTAACCAAAATTGCCACCATAGTGACAGCAATCATTCACCTCTACCTGATATTCTTAATATTATTCAACTTTTAAAAACTTGAAACTTAAAATATCAATAGAATAAAGATAACTGATATATTGTAATGTTTTTTTAATTAAGTTATGTTCAATTTTTAGGTGTCCCTAAATACTATTGAAGGCAATAAATGAACCTTGAAAAAGGTACTTATGCTGCCTATACTTTAATTTATGATTTCAACGTATCGTAATGGAGTAGAGTCTCACAATGTTGTCCAAATTTTTGCAACGGAGATATTTTTTACGAAGCAAAGCAGCATTGCTCTCAGCTAGCGAGGCGAGAGGCCTGATCGCAAGGAACGATTTCTATTGCTGCCAGAGAACACCATCACTAACATCTAGGCGACGCGGCCTATCTCTCCAAGGGTCAAGAGCAAGCGCTCAGGAAACAACTCTCCTGCAACTATATCCATAGGCAGGAAAGTTGGCTTTAGCCTGTCAGTAGCATGCAAAGCAACAACATTCAAAAGTACTTTGAAAATCACGAGGTCAAAGCAGTTGATTTTTCTCCCGCGTAAATTACTGCTTACTGGAAATCGGCT
>WTAX01000032.1 GCA_013139395.1 Gammaproteobacteria bacterium
TAAAATCATCCTGCACAATACGCCGTTTTTGATGACGGGTTTTATGCCAGGGATCAGGAAAAAACAAATAGACTGCACTCAGACTATTATCTTTGATTTGTTTTTTTAATACCTCAACGGCATCAAACTTCATCACTTTAAGGTTACTAAGTGACTGCTCGCTAATATTAGCAAGCACCCGGCCGACACCCGGCTTGTGGACTTCAATACCCAGATAATTATTTTCCGGATGACGGGCAGCCATTTCCAGCATGGAATCGCCCATACCAAAACCAATCTCTAAAATAACGGGCGCCTGTCGTGCAAACAATAGCTCAAAATCAAGCACTTGCTCATCCGCATCCACACCATAATGCCCCCATTGTTCTTCATAGGCTTTTTCCTGACCGGGAGTCATCCGGCCAGAACGAACAACGAAACTTTTAATGGCGCGCGGGTGCTTGACTTTATTTACTAGCTCTTTATCCACTATGGCTCTACTTTAAAAACTTCTTTTAAAAAAAGGTACCATCAATCGGCGAAGACGCACTGGCATAAGCTTTTTTCGGCATACGACCGGCTAAGAAAGCTTCTCTGCCGCCTTCAATGGCTTTTTTCATTGCTGAGGCCATCAGTACAGGATTTTTTGCTCCGGCAATGGCAGTGTTCATCAACACGGCATCACAGCCAAGCTCCATCGCAATAGCCGCATCTGAAGCCGTACCCACACCGGCATCAACCAGAATCGGTACATTGGCATTTTCTATGATCAGGCGAATATTATGTGGATTACAAATCCCCAGACCAGAGCCGATTAAACCGGCCAGAGGCATAACGGCAACACAACCCATTTCTTCTAAGCGCTTAGCAATAATGGGATCATCACTGGTATAAACCATGACTTTAAAACCATCTTTAATTAAGATTTCAGCCGCTTCAATGGTATCAACCATATTAGGATAAAGTGTCTTTTGATCGCCCAGCACTTCAAGCTTAACCAGATCATGTCCATCCAGCAGTTCGCGTGCTAACTGGCAGGTTCTCACGGCATCTTTGGCGGTATAGCAGCCAGCCGTATTGGGAAGAATGGTATATTTATCCGGCGATATGACATCCAGTAGATTCGGTTCATCTGGATTTTGGCCGATATTAGTACGGCGAATAGCCACTGTAACAATTTCAGCACCACTGGCCTCAATAGCATCACGGGTTTCATCAAGGTCTTTGTATTTACCGGTACCAACTAATAGACGTGAATTGTACGCTTTATCAGCTATGATTAACTGGTCGTCTTGCATATTTTGTCCTGAATATTATTAAATAAGTTATCAAAAAATTAAAAAAGCTATTATCCTAAAAACTGCACTGGAAAACTACCAGAAATTGACTGATATTTTAACCGCCACCTATAGCATGAACAATTTCTATCTTGTCTCCATCACTAAAAGAGTAGTTCTCATGACGACTTTTAGAAACAATTTCTTCATTCACCTCAACAGCTAAACGCTGGCCTGTGATATCCATCTCTGCTAATAAGTCCTGTACTGAACAGGTATCTTTGACCTGTTTTGACTCGCCATTGACAAAAATTTTCAAAAAAAACTCCTTATTTTGTATTTAAAGATACAACCCGATAGATTTTCCTAATGGGATCATTCAATATATATGCTATATTTTACACGGAATAGCGGGTTATGTGTGATTTAGAACCCGCTGGTAACATTTTAAGGAATGATTTTATGGCTGCGACCACCTCCCACGATGCAATAATTACCCCAAAACAGGCGGGTACACTGGATGGACTCTTCTATGAAAGAACCATGCATTCTGCCGATGATATCGCCTACACTCAATATAATAAACAAAATCATTCATGGGAAGATACCAGTTGGAATGAGATGGCTATTCTGGTGGGACAATGGCAAAAAGCCATCTCCGGGGAAAACCTCAACCCCGGTGATCGTATTGCCATTTTAATGAAAAACTGCAAAGAATGGGTTGCTGTTGATCAAGCCGCACTGGGGCTTGGTCTGGTCGTGGTACCTCTTTATCTTGAAGATCGCCCGGATAGTATTACCTATATTCTCAATGATTCAGCAATTAAATTACTGGTGGTGCAGGATATTAGCCAATGGGGAAGATTACGCGACAAATGCGTTGATAATAAGATATTACAACGTGTCATTCTAATTGATACTAATTCTGAACAATTAGAAGATGAAGCAGAACTTGTTGCCACCATGCACGATTGGTTGCCAGAACAAGGCCATGTGCTGCATAAGCGTGATGGCGAACCCAATGAGCTGGCAACCATTGTTTACACCTCTGGTACCACAGGCAGACCCAAGGGTGTTATGCTCAGCCACTTTAATATTTTATCCGTTGCCTACTCTTCAGCCGAAGAGCTCAAAGTAAAAGCTGACGATTTATTTTTATCCTTTTTACCTTTGTCCCATACTTTCGAGCGCAGCCTGGGTTATTATCTGGCCGTTATGGTGGGCTGCAAAGTCGCTTATGCCCGTTCAATTCAGCTGTTAGGCGATGATCTCATCACCATTAAACCCAGCTTACTTATTTCAGTACCAAGAATTTATGAACGAGTCTATGGCAAAATTGAAAATACCCTTTCAGAGGGTTCACCCATTAAAAGAGTTTTATTCAAACTCACTGTTCAGATAGGCTGGAATCGCTTCTTATATCAACAAAAACGTTCATCATTTTGTCTTTCCTGTTTATTGTGGCCATTAATGAAACATCTTGTTGCTGACAAAGTGATGCAAAAATTTGGCGGCAATCTCAGACTTGCGGCAACAGGCGGTGCTGCTATACCATTTCCTGTGGCAAAAACATTTATTGGCCTTGGACTGACATTAATTCAAGGTTATGGTCTCACTGAAACCAGTCCGGTTGCTACATTTAATCGTATTGAAAATAATGAGCCCCGTTCTATTGGTCATCCTATAGAGGGTGTTGATTTAAAAATTGGCAATAGTGATGAATTACTGATTAAAGGCCCTGGTGTTATGATTGGCTATTGGAATAATCATGCTGCTACCGCTCAGGCGATTGATTCAGACGGCTGGTTTCATAGTGGTGATCAGGCACGAATAGATGATAAAACCGGACATGTTTATATCACCGGTCGTTTAAAAGATATTTTAATCATGTCCAATGGTGAAAAAATTCCTCCCACCGATATTGAAAATACGATCGTTATTGATCCTAAATTTGATCAGGCTTTCTTATTGGGTGAAGGACAGCCTTATTTAAGTGCGATACTTGTTTTAAACTCTGAAGAATGGGTACACATCGCTGAACAAAATAAACTGGATCCCTTTGATAAAGACAATCTGCACAACAAAGCAGTCAACAGTCAAATCGTGCACCATTTAAGAGACGTACTGCATGACTTTCCCGGCTACGCAAAAATACGCAAGGTCATTTTAACACTTGACCCCTGGACGGTAGACAATGATATTTTAACACCGACACTTAAAGTAAAGCGTGCTAAAGTGTTCGAGCAGTTTAAAAAAGAAATTAATGATATTTATAAGTAAGGGCCTTGGAAATAATAAATTTTCCAAGTTTTACGCCGCTATTTTATTCAGATTCAAGGCGTGATAAAGGGCGCATAGTCAGCCTACGCAACCTTTATCACAACACAGAAGCTGGATAAAAGGG
>WTAX01000515.1 GCA_013139395.1 Gammaproteobacteria bacterium
AGCGATTTAGAAATAGAAAATACCGTTGTCGAAAAAATAGGTAATGATGCAAATTATTCAAAAAATATTGGTAAAAATCGTTACAATATTATTGAACGTCGTTATGCTGTTTATCCCCAGCAAAGTGGTTTATTAACTATCCCGGCACTCACTTTTACCGGTAATGCAGAAATCAGTCAAAGCTATTCTTTATTTTCAAGACCCGGAAGACAAATTATTAGCCGGACTAAACCTCTGACTCTGAATATTTTACCAATACCCGATAGTTTTACCGGCCAGGACTGGCTGCCTGCTGAAAGTCTTGAAATTGAATCTGAAATTCTTGAAGATACCAATTCTATCATTGTTGGCGAGGCCATTACTCGTCATATTATTGTTAGAGCTAAGGGACTTTTAGGTTCACAATTACCCGTAACAAGTGTGTCATCATCAAAAATAATAAAAGCCTATCCTGATAAAGAAAAGCTTAACAATCAATTGGTCAATGGCAAAGTGATTGGTGTAAGACGAGATACTATTGCAATTATCCCGCTAAAACCAGGAAGTTTTACACTCCCTGAAATAAAAATTAACTGGTGGAATACCAAAACCAATCAACAGCAAACCAGCCGCTTAGCGGCCCGCACTCTTTTAGCACAGCCTGATAGTGAACAGTTAGCCCAAATTGAAACAAATAAACAAATACATCAGCCTGAAGAAGCAGCTCAAAAAAATATCAATGCCACTGAAAAGGAAATGGTAAAAACGATTGAAAAAATCATTTATAAAGAAGCAGAGTTAACTAAAAACCTTTGGTTCTGGGTGAGTATCGCTTTATTAATTGTATGGCTGATGACTCTCGCCTTATTAATAGTCGCCTCTGCAAAAAACAAACATCCCAAAAAAGCCCTGACAGTTGATGAAAAATCCCCCCTGAATGACCTTGAAATCAAGAAGCATCTTCATCAGTTATATGAAGATTGCCAAAATAATGATGCCTATAATACCAGTGAATCATTAGCTCAATGGGCACAATTATATTTTAACCAGCCAATGATATCAGGCTTATTACCTGTCATTGAACTGATTGGCAACAATTCTAATAATGATTCACTTATTAGTGAAATTTATAACCTGGAAAGCTGCCAATATTCACAAGAGAAAAAAACATGGCTGGGTAATAATTTAAGTTCAGAACTAAAAAAATATCTGCAACAAGACAATGTAGAAAAGGAGGCTGAAAAGAACAAAGCACCACAGGCATTTTCTACGTTAAATCCTTAGTAGCTTGCCCGAAAATAGATTAAGAGTCCAAAAAATCCTGCTTGCCTAATATTTTCATTGAGCAAGCAGGATATTTATATCAAAGCAGTTATGAATGTGCCTGTTCAGGTGCTCCGCCAGTCTCAAGAATAGCAATAATCTCAAGTGTTCTTAAATCAACCTTTATAAACTTTCCATCTTGTGTTGCAAAGGTATAGAAATACCTTCCTTCTGGACCAATATATGAGAAATGAGGCTGCAGCAAATGCTTGTCATCTTTGTCACAGTCATGATCAAAGCCTATCTGAAGCTGTTTTTTGACTTCTAATATTTCCATGTCAATGATAGTGAAAAACTTGTCAAAGTGAAGTGAGTTCAGAGTTTTATATTTTTTTAACAAACCGATAAAACTCTGAACTGACACGCTATCCAGTTGATACCGTTACCGAATAACGTGAGTTTTAGCGCATCAATAACATTACTTTTTTGAAATACGAACGTTATCTAATTTAAAGTCAACACCTGATTGAGGCCCCATCAAATGCAAATCTAATATACTTGCATTATCAACTTCAGGTACATGAATATCCATTTGAACCTTCTGCCATGCCCCTGATGCTACTTGTGCACTGCCAAGTGCTTTCCAGCCTCTGTTATACAGGTAAGGTCTTAAAGTGACACTGGCATTACCTTCAACAAAGATATCAGCTTCAAGTTGATAATCTGTATTAGAGCTTAATAAACCTTTAACATCTTTTTTGGCTCCTTGATACCATCTTGTTCTCTTAGATATGCTCAAACCTCCTTTAGCATCCACACCACCATTAACATCATGATTTACTGCGGCACCAAAACTAGCTTTCCAACCCTGAAGTCCATTATTGAAATCACTAATCAGTGAAGTTAAACCCCCGGTTGAACCATCGGTTTTGCTGGTTAATAACACTTCATCAATTAAAGCACCATGTCCCATACCATACACAAGCAGCTTTATTTCTTGAATATTGTTTCTAGAGTTCAGCACAAAATCAGCTTTTACAGTCGTATATTCACTACCAGTGATTGATGCTGCAGTAAGACGTTGATAACTGGTCCGGTTTTGTACTCTTACAGCAAGATAAGCAGCAATATTCTGGCGAGTATTTGAATCTAATTTAGACTTCATAGAAAATTGATAATCAACACCTGCTTTTACAATTGATGTCACATCTTGAGCAACACTAAAGTAACGTCCATTGCCGCTAGCAATATGTAATACATTATCAATTCCACAATCCACGGTTTCTTGTTTTATAGTCAAGACATCCTTACCAAAAAAGCTATTCCAGGATGAAAGTGATTTATTAAAATCACCATTTTGAAGCAGATTATCTTTCAAGGTTGTTTTAATACAAGTTGAACCTCCAGTACTGCCGCCCGTAGAACCGCCAGTGCTGCCGCCGGTACTGCCGCCGCTTGTACTATAGACTTCAGGCATAAAATTAACATGTTGAGAAGCTAACAAATTCAGGTTTTTACTGGAATCTGCTCTATTATTAATACCACAAGCATCACCTTCACACTCATTAATTCTAGGGTTTGAATAGTATTGCAGACGATTACGAGTACTATAAGAACTGGTATAACCCATGGTCGATACCCATCGTCCTACACCACCGTGACCAATAGCCCACGGCCATACACCACCCTTACTATTTTGTCTCACTGAGTGACCAAGACTCATATTATGGCCAAGTTCATGAGCAAATGTGCCGCCACCGCAATCATAAGATACCAGGCTATAGGCATAATTGGCCGAATTGCCATACAACTGACCTGTTTGTGAATTACCTTGAGGCACATAACCTATACCACAAAAAGCGGTTGCTCTGCCCATTATCATAACGAAGTCTGCACCATGTTCTTTGCGCAGCTTTGCTATAGTGTCATCTACTCTTGCTTGAGAAAGTTGATTACTCCCCAACAATTGATATTTTGCTGGAGCCGCTGCTGTGTGCACGATACGTATTTGTGAGTCTACCCGGCTATTTTTTAGTGTCTGGTTTGTATAATCTTCTAAATAGGCAAACCGAGCATCCAGATCACTGCCATATCTTGAATTGACCATATCTGGTGTATAAAGTACCATCAAATCATAAGTTTTTATTGCATCTGCGGCCTGCACGCTGACTGATAGTGCGCTGGCAACCGAAGTCAGCAATACCGCTTTTTTTGTGAGTTTAATGAACGACATAATATTTCCTTTTATTGTTCTTACATTGAGGTTTTAATCAGCTGATTCTAAGCTAAGAATTAGGCTTCCGGCGGTACAACTTCTGTTATGTCAACTGCAATACCATCATCACCATGAAGGTTTTTATTTAAAGAAGTTTCACTTTGCAGCAGAGTTTTCCCTGTCAGATTATCAATAGAGGCACTATAAACACCCTGGAGAGTAGCGACTGTTACAAAAGTCAGATTTTTACCACGAACAATACTGACATTTTCTCCAAATCTGCCATCTGTTATCTCACCTTTAAAAATATGCGTACCATTAAAACTATTCCTGGTTTCATTAATATCTGTTTGGAAGGTTTGATTTAGTTCAGGCACATAAAAATCAAAGGTTTGCCCTACCTGTAAATTGGAAATCATCTCGGGTTCAACTTTAAGAGAATAGATTTCCGGATCATCAGCCTGATCATTTTCATCAACTTCCCAAAATGTTTGCGGGCCATCGTATAAGTCATGAGGTATATTTTCAGCAATGTCAGGAGGAAGCATATCCTCAGTTTTATCAACAACTATTTCCGGCTCAATTTTTACCTCAGCAGCAGATGACTTAACTTCAACTTCTTCTACTTGACGTACTGATTTTTGAATAATGTCTGTTGGTATGATTGAATTCTCAACTAACGGTACTGTTCGTTCAGAATCCTGATAAAAATAGGCTGAAGAAGTGAGAAAAATTCCACTAATAGAGATTAATCCAACAATAATATGTTTTTTATTCATGTTTTTTCCATATAATTAATAAGTCCATGATAACTACTCAGGGGAAACTATAATGATTTCACAAAACAAAAGACTTGAACCTCATCTCAAAAAAACAGTCTAGGTCTTGACAAACAACCTAACTAAACCACGCAGGCCCTTAATAACTAACGACTTTTACTCCTCTTAAGCAAATACAAAATCACACAATTGTTGTTCCAGTTTGTGAATAAAATCACACAAACAAACCCCGCTTCTTGCGAATAACAAACTAAATCATATAAATCTTTTTACCAATCAATAAAAAAATGACTAAATAAACTTGTAAACATCTTTATTTCTTTAATTTAACTTAATTATTATTTAAAATAGTTTTACTCAAATAACGCTAAATTTAAGGAATTATGACATTACTAATAAAACAGCAAAAATAAGCTGGATGGAGAGTGGTGAACCTTTTTCTGAGCAGTTTCAGGATTTTTATTTTTCTACCGATGGCGGTCTACAGGAAACTGAATATGTTTTTTTAAAACAAAACGGCTTTCCTCAGCGCTTCAATAAACCCGAATCTACAATATTAAGAATTGGTGAAACTGGTTTTGGTACCGGTTTAAATTTTTTAGTGACGGCTTATCATTTTTTGCATGCTGCCCATTTGAACTGTACACTTGAATATACGGCAATAGAAAAATACCCTCTTTCTAAAGCACAACTTGAACAGGTTTATTGCACTTTTAAAAAAACATGGCCGCAACTCGCTTTATGCTGCAGTGAATTATTACAATCTTATCCTGAAAATTTTGACCATATTGAAAACCATTTTCGATTTAAATTATTCAACGGCAAGATTTGTTTAAATCTTCTTATAGACGATGCCACAGCAGGATTAAAACAGCTTTTAAGCTGTGCGAGTAAAGAGGATAATAATGAGAAAAAAATAGATGCCTGGTACTTAGATGGTTTTGCACCGGCAAAAAACCCTGATATGTGGCAGCAGGATTTATTTGAAGCTTTAGCCAATCTCAGTCATACAGGGACAACAATAAGTACATTTACATCAGCCGGTATAGTTCGACGCGGTTTGATTGAAGCAGGCTTTAATATGTCTAAAGCACCAGGATTAGGTAAAAAGCGAGAGATTTTGTTTGGGGTAAAAAAATAAAAATTTATTATGACGTTTCTTTGCTTTTGATCTGGGGCTCCACTAAATAAGTGCTCCAAATAGGTATCCATCGAGCACAAGAACATGTGATGCATCATTTAGGGATTTTATGCTAATATGAGCGAAATGATGCATCACATGTTCTTGTGCGGTGCCTGAATATAATAGAGACACTATTCTGGAACAATTATTTAGATCAAATTAAGCCTGCTACTGATAATCAGCCATTTCATTAAAATTCAAATAACGATATATATCAGCCTTATCATCTTCTAGTGCTTTAACTGCACGTTGATATTCCTCAGGACTGGGCAGTTTACCGAGAGTGGCAACCACGGCAGACAGCTCTGCTGAAGCTAAAAAGACTTTGGCATCTTTGCCCAGGCGGTTAGGGAAGTTTCGAGTAGAGGTTGATATCACATTAGATTCATCCGCCACTCTTGCCTGATTACCCATACACAAAGAACAACCCGGCAACTCAGTTCTTGCACCAGCACGACCATAAATACTGAAAACACCTTCACTAATGAGTTCTTTTTCATCCATTTTTGTCGGCGGGGCAATCCATAAACGAGTGGGAACAGCACCGCCGCCGTTATCAAGATGTGACTCGAGTATTTTCGCTGCAGCACGATAATGGCCAATATTGGTCATACAGGAGCCAATAAAGACTTCTTCTATTGATTGCCCTGTCAGTTCAGATAATAATTTGACATCATCCGGATCATTAGGACAAGCAAGAATAGGTTCTTTAATGCTATCCAGATCGATCTCAATAATATCAGCATATTCGGCATCAGTATCCGGCTCTAATAGTTGCGGATCATCCAGCCATGCCTGCATTGCATCAATACGACGCTGTAAGGTTTTTGCATCTTGATAGCCTTCACGGATCATCCAGCTCAGCAAAGTCACATTGGATGTCAGGTATTCAATAATGGGTTCTTTATTTAAGCGCACAGAACAGCCGTTAGCTGAGCGTTCTGCTGAAGCATCGGCCAGCTCAAATGCCTGCTCAACTTTTAGGTCCGGCAGACCCTCTATTTCCAGTATACGGCCATTAAAGACATTAATTTTACCCGCTTTATCAACCGTTAATTTACCATCCTGAATCGCCTGCCAGGGAATGGCATTAACTAAATCACGTAAGGTAATACCAGGCTGTAAAGTCCCTTTAAAGCGTACCAGTACTGATTCTGACATATCAAGCGGCATAACGCCCATAGCAGCAGCAAAGGCCACCAGACCGGAGCCTGCAGGGAAAGAAATACCTA
>WTAX01000266.1 GCA_013139395.1 Gammaproteobacteria bacterium
CTACAAGCCAAAAAAGTATTATGGACAGCTTGCATTCTTCACATGGATTAACAACTAAATCTATTAGAGATATATTACTTAAGTTGAATGATGACATATGGAAATTCAAGACAGGCCCCAATAATAAACATATTTACAGCCTAATTTAAATTGTACCCTCCCCCTAAAATGTCAGGGGTCTCCTGAAAGTGTCCTAATTCTGGCCATTTGAAAATGTCATTTCTTCTTCTGCTTTTTCTTCCCTATTTTTAAAAAAATCTTTTGCTCTACCTGGCTTTTCTTCTGTCTTCTTCCCTTCTTTTCATTACTGTACTTTTTCTCGGTTTTCCTCAACGATCTCAGGCGGAGGAAATACTCAATGCCACGCTCAGGAACCTGCAAGTGCTTGCACTGCCACACTTTTTTCAAACCCAATCCGCGCTCTAAAGGTCGTCAGAAATTCTGCTCAACACCTGAGTGTCGACAAGCCAGTAAGGCCGCCAGTCAAAAAAAATGGCTGCAAAAACCTCAAAATAAAAACTACTTCCGTGGCACTGTAAATGTCCAGCGTGTTCAGCAATGGCGTTCCAGAAATCCCAAATATTGGAAAACAGTACAACAATCATTGTATAAGCGATTACCGTTACAAGATGCCTTAATCACGCAAGCTATTGATATAAAAGAAAAAATAGACGATCTTAACGCCAATGCGTTACAAGAGGTCTTAATGGCGCAACCCACTGTTTTAATTGGATTAATTGCCCATCTTACTGGTAGTACGTTACAAGATGACATAGTCGAGAGTGGTCTGAAACTGCGAGAATTAGGCGAGGATCTTTTACACAACACTCACCTAAAACAAGGAGAAAACAATGACCGAGCATCCTATACCCAATCCAGGGCAATTACGTCAAATACCCTCTCAGTTCAGCTGGATCGATCACCGCCTGGTTCGTGATGGCCACTTTGAGTCTTGCTCTTGTGAAGCCATGGCATTTTATTTATTTTTACTCACCGTCGCCGATCAAAAGGGGCTGAGTTATTACTCACAACCGAGCTTAATGAAACAGTTGAATATAGGGACATTAAAGTTCACTCAGGCACGAACAGAACTCATCCAGACAAAACTGATCGCTTACAAACATCCCCTCTATCAGATTTTATCCCTGGCACCACCCTCCACACCTGAACCCGTCAGACAAGCCTCAACATCACCTGTCCACATAAAACAAATACTCAAACAATTAAATGCTGGAGGCCATCATGATTGATTATGAAGCCTGGTGCCGTATGAAGCAGTATCAACAGGAAAAGCTGAACGTCGGTCAGATTGCACAAAAGATGGAATTGGATCACCGTACCGTTGAAAGCTGGTTACAGGAAAAACACTTTCGCCCCCGTAAACGGGCTGAAAAAACCAGTAAACTCGATCCTTATAAAGAGGATATTGTCAGTTTGTTGGAAAAACATGCCTATACAGCCACTCAGCTCTTTCAACGAGTACAGGAGGATGGTTATGACGGGAGCTACTCTGTGGTCAAACGTTATGTTCATCAGGTTCGACCCAAACGAAAGCCCGCATTTTTAACTTTAGCCTTTGCGCCAGGTGAAGCAGCCCAGGTTGACTGGGGCCTGTACAAAACCATTCAAGTGGGTGAAACCACTCGCAAGCTGAACTTCTTTGTGATGGTGTTATGTCATTCCAGAATGATGTATGTGGAATTCACTTTGTCGCAAAGCATGGAACATTTTCTGGCCTGTCATCAACATGCTTTTGAGTTCTTTGGTGCCGTGCCAGAAAAAGTCATGATTGATAATTTGAAGACTGGCGTTCTCTCTCGCCCTGCAGGAGAAGATATTGTTTTTAATCCTAAATACTTAGACTTTGCGCATCATTATGGTTTTAGAATTAAAGCCTGTGGCGTTCGTAAAGGCAATGAAAAAGGTCGGGTTGAAAATGGGGTGGGTTATGTCAAAAAGAACTTCCTCAATGGCCTGGAGTTGACTCAGTTTGAGATCTTGAATCCAGCCATTAAAATCTGGATGGCTGACATTGCTAATGTGCGCATTCATGGTGAAACCCGTAAAAAGCCAGTGGATTGTTTGCCTGAAGATATGCAGGCCATGCGCTCTTTGCCAATTAACCGATATGACATTGCACGTATTGAAACCGTCCGCTCGACCAAACTGTTTCGCATCAGTCTGGATTCTAATCGCTATTCCGTGCCCGCAGAATATGCCAGCCAGTCATTGACCTTAAAAATCTATCCCGATCGACTTTGCGTTTATGATCAGGAAAAACTCATTGCCCGACACATTCGCAGCTTTGAGCGTCATCGTGATTTTGAAGATCCAGACCATCCCAAAGAATTGCTAGCCCAGCGCAGACGTTCAGAAGATCAAAAGCTGTTTCAACGCTTTATTGCACTGTCACCTCGTGCGGGTGATTACTACCAAAAGCTGGCTCAGAAGCGTTTAAACCCTAAAGTCCATGTGCGAAAGATTGTTGGCCTCAGTGAAATCTATGGCATTGAAGCCACTGAACGAGCCATGCTGGATGCCTTTGTCTTTGAAGCCTTCAGTAGTGAGTATGTGGCCAATTTATTGGAACAACGGCTCAACAAATTACCCGAAGCAGGTGCTTTGCATTTAACCCGCAGTGAAGACTTACTCGACATCACTTTAGAAAAACCCAACATCAACATTTATCAACCCAAAGAAATCAAAGGGACAACTTATGACTCAACCATCCAGTTTGAAACAAAACAATCAAACAAAGAAGAAAAGTGAAACCATTCAAATGACGCTTGATATGCCCACTGATAAAGAAGTCGAAAGGCTACTTGAACAGTTGAAATACCTTAAGTTGCCTGGTATTGCCGAGCATTATGAAGAGACCGCTTTAAAGGCCAATAAAGACAGCTGGTCTCATGTCAATTACCTGACTCAGTTAATTGAGTTAGAAAATAATAGGCGACAGGAAAGAGCAATTGAGCGTAAAGTGAGAGCCGCTCGATTTCCGTTTGTGAAAACACTGCAGCAGTTTAGTTGGAACTGGCCAAAGAAAATTAATCAATTACAGATCAAGGATCTCTTTCGGCTGCAGTTTCTAAAGCAACACACCAATATTATTTTACTCGGTGGTGTCGGCTTAGGAAAAACGCATCTGGCCACAGCCTTAGGTCATCATGCCTGTCTCAATGGTAAACGGGTCTTGTTTACAAATACGGTGGATGCCATTAACTCACTCATTGTGGCACAGAAATCGGGTCGTTTGAAACTGGAAATGCGGAAATACATTAAACCTGAAATCCTTATTTTAGACGAACTGGGCTACTTACCCATTGATAAGAATGGAGCCGATATGCTGTTTCAAATCATCTCTGGTCGTTATGAAGTGGGCTCAACGGTGATCACAACCAATCGTGCCTTTAAGGACTGGCCAGAGATCTTTAACAATGACAGCACATTGACCTCAGCATTGCTGGATAGATTACTGCATCATGCTCAGACAGTGGTTATCGAAGGAAAAAGCTATCGTATGAAAGATCAGGTTGAAAGTTAAAGGAAAGTCATTCAAATCCCAGATCATGACCTGATCTGGGAGTCATTGAGGTGATCTGGCCGAAACAATTTCAAATGGCCAACTATTTACAAATTCAAGAGACCGCTGTCAATCTTATCAACCATACTTATAAAAACTATAAGAAATCCCCCCTTCTTCAACGTGCCATACGATTAATTCGAAAACACTTTTTATATAGAATAAA
>WTAX01000366.1 GCA_013139395.1 Gammaproteobacteria bacterium
CGGTGAATCCTTATTTTCTCAATCTGAAAATTGACTGATATTGTTATAAATCCAACATCTTTTCATGTTCTTCTGCGATGACTCAAAAACAGCATCCTCAATCGCCCGAGTTTATCAATGATCTTGCTGATTCGTCTAGTTTACCAAAACTACCGGGCATGACAACGTATGTGGTCGCATATTGAATAACCATGACCTTAGCAGAGAAGAAATATGCTTGAATGATAGCGAGATATCCTGATAAGGGTTTATTTAATTGTCGTTACTTGTGCCAGAAATTCTGGAAAAATAACGCACAGACTAATAAAAACAGGTAATAAAATGAAATATGAAAGGATAGTATAACGAATAATTGGTTTGGCCTCACGCAAGCCCATAAATTCATCAATCACCAGGCGTCCTTTAATGGCAATAGTAAAGCAAATGACCAATACTATAAAGTGACTGGGTGTTGCGGCTTCAGCAATAAATGTGGCAAATAACGTTAAAGCAACCAGAATGCCCCAGAATAAATTGATACGATTTTTTTCAGTGATCGACATGTGTGTCTCCTTATCTAAGGACATAAAGTAAAGGAAATATAACGAGCCAGACCAAATCAATCATATGCCAATATAAGCCCGCACTTTCGAGTGTGGCATGGTGACTGGCGTTATAATTGCCCAGATGCATACCAATGGTTACCCATAAAATAACCGCCATAGCCATCAAAACATGTACAAAGTGATTAAATGTCAGATAATAATAAACACCAAAAAAATAATTACTGGAAGAATCAAAACCAGACTGGACATTCCACTGATATTCCCAAATTTTTATTACACAATAGGCTGCTCCCATAGCAAAGGTGAGCCAGAGAAATAAAATGGTCTCATTACGCTGATCTTTTTTGATGGCAGAAACGGCTCTGGCGACAAAAAAACTGCCGGTAATTAAAATCAGTGTATTCAGCATACCGGCAATGGTATTAAGTTCGGTTGGTCCCTGATAAAAAATTTCCGGATAATGAGACTTACCGATTAAAAAAACCACAAAGAAAAAAGCAAACTCGGTGAGTTCAATAAAAATAAGAAACCAGATGGCAAAATTGCCAATACCATAATATGTTTTGTGTAATTCAGCCCCATCAATAGAGGCGTGCATCGGATTAGTTAATGCGACACTGCTCATCTGTTTTACCCCTTTTTTTTTAAAAGAGCTTTAAAAAGAGTTCTCTGTAAATATTCTTCACAAGAATTATAAATTTGTCTGTTTTAAGCATATCACAGATTAGCTGAATCGAAGTTTACTTCATACTCTGTTTTATCCAGTATAATTGACAAGTAATAAGCATGGAACTTGTTTATAAGTGCCTATATGTCAGTAATAAAAAAAGGGGAATTTGTTAGTGTTCTCTATTAAATTTGTCTTTTTTAAAAAAATAAGCTATAAATTTATTAATAGAACAGCTTTTTGTTGACTATCACGAATACCACTTACCCCAATAATACACAGAAATATTCATTTACCAAGACTGATTAAATAAAGCTGAGAATTTAAAGTATGGATAATTCCTTTCCTCAAATTGAAATCATTCCAAATCAGCCAGATTTTAACCGAGTAGAACCTAAACTTAAGTCGTGGTATAAATCGCCAAGATTACTTGTTTTTTCCATTGTTTTTTTAATTAGTTCACTTCTTAGTCTGGGCTACGTCTATAGCCGCCCTGCACTTTATAGAAGCTATGCAACCTTATTGACGGTTGCTCAGACGGCTATCGATCAACAAAGTAGTGAAGCCGATGTTCAGCATGTTGCCATACAAAGGCAAATTCTTACTGGACAGGAATTATTGAATGAAACTCTGGCACGTTTGCAGCAGAGCCAGGCAAAAATCGACAATCAATCTATATCAATAAAATTAACAATTCCTGAAGTTCGACGTCTATTGAGTGTACAGGCAGTACCTGAAACCAATCTTGTTGAATTGGCTGCAACGGGCTATCAGCCAGAAATATTCGTTCCTCTCATTAATACCTGGATTGATGTCTATCTGGAAAGACGAGCTGAAGAAATCAGACAAACAACAGGCTTGACACTGGATGCTCTGCGAGAAGAACTTACTGGCCTGGAAGACAAGATATTAATTAAAAGAAGTGAGTTGGAGCATTTTAGAAAAATTAATAATATAACTTCGTTGGGTCGGGAAAACATATTTGAAAACCAGTCGCTAGCACGATTTAAAGGCTTAAATCAGTCTCTTAGTCTTGCCAGTGAAGAAGCCATTAAAACTAAAGCTCGCCTTGATGCGGTTAATAAGGCTATTGCTGATGGAAGAATGGTTGTACCAAGTGAAGATAAACGAGGAATGCGTGTTCTTGAGCTGCGTTTGCAGCAATTACAGGAACAGTTAGCTGAATTTGATCGTAGATACACTCGCAGCTATCTGGCGTTACAACCAAAATTAAATGTACTTCCAGGGCAAATTCGTGATCTTGAAAAAGAAATTCAAACAAAGCGGCAATTTGGCCAAAGTATTGTCTTAAGTGAGGCTGAACAGGATTTTGACGCAGCACAGCAATCATTAGGAGAAATAAAAAAACAACTTGAAGAACATAAACGAGAGGCAATAGAATTTAGTTCAAGATTCGCGGAGCATGAATCTTTACTGAGCGATCTGGAAGGACTTGAACTGCTTCAGCGTACAACTCAAGAAAGGCTGGTTCAAATTGAAGCCAAACAGGCAGAAAAATTTCCTCAAGTTAAAGTGATTGAACGGGCTTTTTTACCTCGAGACCCTATTAGTCCGGATTATACCAGAGATGCCATTATTGCTATTGTCGGTTCAATTATTTTAGGACTGCTTGTTGTCTGGATCATTGAATTTCTTACACGCAAGCAAAGCCATCCGGTCCCACTTTCCATTTTGGGTATAAATACATACAGTGATTCAGCTAAGGGCTTAATTAATAATGTTCAGCAAATGCATGAACCCATTGCTCAAGATGGGTCCCAATTCTTACAGCATGATAATAGTAATTCACTTGAGCACCATTCGGTTGAGGAGCTTAGTGTTAAAACATTAGATCAACTGCTTAAAGACTCTGATATTAAAACTAAACAACTTATCTCCTTGTTGTTGACTGGTTTGACGCTTGAAGAAATTAGCCAACTTAAAAGTGAGCACTTTGATTTTCCCCAGGAGACTCTCAATGTGCCTGGTACAAGTCCTCGCAGCCTGCTTCTCCATCATGCCTTAAAATCATTGTTTGAGGATGTTGAACCTTGCCCGGCCTGGAATAATAAACAGACCGTATCAATTGAAACGTTGAAAGCAATTCTTGTTTATGCCTCTGTCGATGCAGGCTTAAAGGATATGCAAAAAATTACTTCTGAGGCTCTAACTTATACCTACATCATATATCTGGTAAAACAGGGACTGCGTTTGTCAGAGCTGGAACAGATTACTGGTTATATTGATCCTACTGAGTTATCAAAATACAGTCGTTATTCACCTGAAAAACGAGGCTTGTCAATTGCTGATATTAACCTCATATACCCGTCGTTAAGAACTGATGTTGATTGAAGCAAAAAATTGGTAATACAATATTATTGCTAAAGTAGGAGTATTAATGAAGGAAATGCCTTTTCATATGTTTTTCTTGTTTTTCTTGTTTTTCTTGTTTTGCTCCTATCAATCAATAGATTACTTGTTTGCAGCTATTACAATCAGTATATAAATAATGACTATTACAGCAGAAACTATCATTGACTATTGGTATTGTGAACGGATTAAAAAACACTGGTTTCGATCAACTCCTGAGCTTGATACTGAAATAAGGGATAAGTTTGAGACTTTATGGGAAATGGCTGCCGCAGGCGCATTAAATCACTGGCTTGAAACAGCAGAAGGTGCTCTGGCGCTGGTGATCATACTGGATCAATTTCCCTTGAATATGTTTCGTAATCAGGCCAAAAGTTTTCAGACTGAGCAGTTGGCTGTGCAAATTACTCGCCAGGCAATTGATAAAGGTCTGGACGGCCAATTACCCCAAAACAAACTTGCTTTTTTATATATGCCCCTGATGCATAGTGAAAATTTAGCTGATCAAGATCTGTCTGTTCATCTTTTTGAGCAGACAGGGCTGGATGCTAATAGTCGATTTGCCCGACATCATAGAGATATTATTCAGCAATTTGGTCGCTTTCCTCATCGCAATCGTATTTTAAAGCGTGAAAGTACGCCGCAGGAGCTGGATTATCTTAACTCAAAACATGCTTTTAAAGGTTAATGCATAGAAAGAGTATAACGGTAATATTCTATGAAAAAAGTCTTCTTTTGGAAGTGCCATTAAGCACTGATTTACTCAATACTTCATTAAGCAGTATAATCTCTGTTCAAAATGATAACTCATAAGGTTTTAAAATATGCCGGGTACTCCAAAGACAACTAACCCTACTGTTTCAGATAAACAATTAGTGCTGGTAGATGGTTCATCCTATCTTTATCGTGCCTTTCACGCCATGCCCAGTTTGCATAGTTCTAAAGGAATGCCTACTGGAACGGTCTATGGTGTTGTCAATATGCTTAAACGTCTGCTTAATGACTATCCAACGCAAAGAGTTGCCATGATCTTTGATGCTAAGGGCAAAACGTTTCGTGATGATATGTATCCGGAATACAAAGCCAACCGTGCTTCCATGCCGGATGATTTACGTTGTCAGATAGAGCCATTGTATGAGGTGATACAAGCAATGGGGGTTCCTCTTATCGCCATACCGGGTGTGGAAGCGGATGATGTGATTGGTACTCTGGCAGTACAGGCAGCGCAAGACGGTCTTGATGTGGTGATTTCAACCGGTGATAAGGATATGGCTCAGCTGGTGAATGAGCAGGTCTCTTTAGTGGATACGATGAAAAACCAGATTATGGATATTGCTGGTGTGAAGAAAAAATTTGGTGTCACACCGGAGCAAATTAAAGACTATCTGGCCTTAATTGGTGATA
>WTAX01000245.1 GCA_013139395.1 Gammaproteobacteria bacterium
GCAAATAAAATTGAGGAAAAAAAGAGTGCCGGAAAAAATACACTATTGCGTAACGTCATAAACATAATCCCTGATAAACAAGCAATGCATTATATGATTATTTCAGAGACACCAATGTAATAAGGATCACATTGTATTTAACTTTAATATCAAAAATTCAGAGTCGAAAAAAATGCCGGGCATTGTGACTCGTTATTTTGGATAGTTCAACTTTATCTACCTGCATTAGTTCAGATAACGTTTTTATAATATGCGGCAGATATTGCGGCTCATTCCTACTGCGAATTTTTTTCTTTTGTTTACTACTCAACCTATCCTCATCAGGTAATATATAATCTCGTGGAAATAAATAAGGAGCATCCGTTTCAACCATCACTTTATCTACTGGAATTAGATTGACACAGGCTCGTAATTCGTGGCCTCGTCGTTCATCACATAACCAACCGGTAATGCCCACATGAAGATCTTCTTCCAGATAAGATTCTAATTCTTTCTGGCCTCCGGTAAAGCAATGAGCCACAGCATCAACCAGCCCTGAACGATATTTTTTGATTAATCGCAAAAAATCATTATTGGCATCTCTTTGATGTAAAAAAACCGGCATTTTAAGCTCTACAGCTAATTCTAATTGTATTTCAAAGCAACTGAGTTGTTCAGCTGGCGTGGAAAAATTGCGGTTAAAATCAAGGCCGCATTCACCGACTGCAACTACCCTCTTATCATCCAGCAAGGTCTGTAATTGTGTCACGCTTTTATCATTAAACGTGCTGGCATCATGAGGATGAATACCTGCTGTGGCATATAAACAATGTGGATACTGCTGTGTCAACTGCTGCGCTTTCTGACTTTGTTCTATATTTGTGCCGGTAACAATCATAGCATCAACATTGACGGCTAATGCACGGTTAATAACCTGCTCAATATCATTATCAAATCGAGAGTTAGTGAGATTAAGGCCAATATCTATCATCATATAATTTTACACCATCAACTGTATTTAGGTAGAGTTGAGATTTATCTCTTACTCTACTTTATCCTGTGTTAGGTAGAGTTGAGATTTATCTCCTACTCTACCTTATCCTGTGTTAGGTAAAGTTGAGATTTATCTCTTATTCTACCTTATCCTGTATTAGAATTTCACTTTAACTTAAACTACTGATATAAGCTAACGACAACGGAGTGAATAACTGATTATAGAAAAAATCAGTTAAAATCAGCCGCTCTATATCGACTACAAACATTCTATGTACTATTATTAAGCCTAATACACGATATTTGAGATTAATTATTAATAATTTCTAATTAATACAAATCATCAATTAATCATCTAAAATTAAAAGGTAATTTTATGTTAGCTCTTCTTGAAAAAGTGGCCATTATATATTCTCTTGCGACTTTATTTGCTATTGAACTGATATACCAAACCATAAAAGTACTCATTACAGGTACCCGCTATTCTTTTATCGCTTTAAAAAAGACACTGACCCAATCATTCTTCGAATTGTTATCTGACTTTATTATGCTTATAATCGACTTTTTGCAGGCACTGATTGAAGGTTTTAGCATTGGCTGGAACAAAGCCCTGACTATTACCAGTGAATTTAATCATGATACTCGACAATAATCACAAAACAAGGAACTTTTAGTATCTATCAGTTACGTTTTTTTACACTGCTGGCGGCTTGCTTATTCTTAAGCGCCTGTATTGAACCGCCAACACTATTGGAACGTATTAAAAAAAATGGCGAACTAAAAGTACTGACACGAAATTCTCCTGGTATTTATTATGAAGGCCCCTTTGGTCCTGCTGGATTTGAGTATGATTTACTTAAACGTTTCAGTGATTCTCTTGGCGTTAAACTGACCATTATTATTGAACCCAATGCTGAAGAACTGCTCAATAAACTAGCACTTCATAATGGTCATTTTGCCGCAGCAAAATTAACCATTACTCCTCAAAGACAACAACGCTATCTATTTACCCAGCCCTACCACAAAATTTCTCTAAAACTAGTCTATCATTCTGCTACCAGGCGACCTAAAAAATTAAAGGATATTGAAAACCTGTCTATTGAAATTTCAGCCGATGATAGTCTTGATGATGATTTAAAAACACTGAAAAAAAGTCTGCACAAACTAAACTGGCAAGTCAACCAGGAAGCATCACCAGAAGATTTAATGGTATTGGTAAATGAAAGACTTATTGATTTTACTATTGTCAGCTCTGATGAAATCAAGCTTAACCGGCATTTTTACCCTGAACTCAGAGTTGCTTTTGATATTAGTAAAGAAAAACAAATTGGCTGGGCATTTGCTCAATCAGATGATACATCACTTTATGATGAAGCGAATAAATTCTTAGCTCAACAGAAAAAAAGCGGGCAAATGCAACACCTTATTGATCAGCATTTTGGCCACATTCAATCATTTGATTATGTCGGCACCCGGATATACAAACGCCATATTATAACCCGCCTGCCAAAATACAGGCCCTGGTTTGAGAAAGCAGGTAAGGATAATCATATCGAATGGATACTACTCGCCGCTATGGCTTATCAGGAGTCTCACTGGAATAAAGACGCTAAATCACCAACCGGTGTACGCGGCCTGATGATGCTCACAAGAGACACTGCAAAAGATATTGGTGTCAATAACCGCATAGAACCCCATCAGAGTATTTTCGGCGGTGCTTATTATTATGCAAAATTATTAAAAAAAATACCTGACAAAGTCATCGGTATTGATCGACTATTCTTTGCCCTGGCCTCTTACAACCTCGGCTATTGGCATGTGCGTGATGCAATGACACTCACAAAAAAAAGTGGTCAGGATGAGAACAAATGGGTTAATCTGAAAAAAACATTACCGCTATTAAGACAAAAGAAATGGCATAAACAAACCCATTATGGCTACGCTCGCGGCGATGAGGCAGTAAAATACGTTGAGAACATACGTTCTTATTATGATATTTTAAAGTGGGAAATTTCTCGTGCCTGGCAAGAAGAATTACCTGAAAAAGCAACCAAAGCTCTGGAAATAACGCCATCTGCACTTTAATATCTTAAAGTTAATAGTCACTGCTTATAGGTATAAAAACCATAAATTATACTCTAAGCTATTGAGTGTGCTATTATGAGATGGTCTTAAAATCAACCTACATATAATAGTAATGCCTTCTACACCAATAAAACAAGCAAGCATTTCTGCCAGCACAAAAAACATGTCTGCTCCATCATTAAAAAATCGCTTAAAAATAAGTATTCTTGTGATTATTTTACCGTTTTTTTTACTCGCCGGCATTGGATTCTTCTTCTTTCAAAAATCAACTAATGCATTTAATATAGCGATTGAAGGTATCGTCATAGACGTTATTCCTGTTACAGAACTTAAGGATAAAATTCAACAAACTGTCATCCCCTTTAATCATTTTTTAGATAACCATCAATTAGATAATAAAACGAAATTTCTCCAACTCAGTAATGAAATAAAAAAAGCACTGGTAAATCCAATCAGGTTTGAACAAGAAAATCACTCTCTGGCAAATGATATTTATCGTTCTGCTTATTTAAACTGGCGTAATGCCCATCGAGTTGCCAATAAAATCTTTAATGACATTGAAAATAAAAAAACCTATATTTCACAGCAGCTTTTACAAGAATTTTATCAATATATCATCGAAACCACTTTAGCCTTAGATAAATTACACCTTGCCATGCAGGACAGAGCAAAACTTCGTTTTCAAAAAGCCAAAGATCTGAAGCTCGATACACTCATATTAATCAGTTTTGTTTTTCTATTGGTCTATATCACCGCACTGAGTACCATTATTTTTCTTAATCGCTCCATTATGAATCCAATTGAAAAATTGGAACGTTGGGCTCTTCATTTCTCTCGAAATAAAACCAATAACCCGTCACTACAATTACACTCTTATCGAGAGTTTGAATTTATTGCGACAACATACGCAAAGTTATTCAAAATGCTGCAAGATGATCAGGCCGTTTTAGAACAACTTTCTCAAAAAGATGAGCTGACACAACTCAATAACAGGCGTTCTTTTCTTAACCATTTGAAAACTGAACATATTCGTCATCAACGCTATAATACTCAATACTCACTCATCTATATTGATGTCGATCATATGAGTGCAGTTAACCAAAACTACGGTGAGCATGTCTGTGATCTCACCCTGATTCAAATATCAAAAATGCTTGAGGATGCTATTCGTCCCACTGATTTTTTATCTCGCTATAATAGTGACGAATTTATAATCATTCTCCCGGAAGTAGATGAGCACGGTGCGAATATTACCGCCGAGCGAATTCGAAATGCTATTTCTGAATATGTTTTTAAGATTAATGAATTTAAATTTGGCGTAACAGTTAGTATTGGACTCTCAGCCATACAAGAAAATCAATCATTATCAATGAATCTGAAATATATTGATTGTGCCCTGCAGCAAGCTAAAATAGCGGGTAAAAACCAAGTCCAGAATTGTAATATTGAACAATTCGACCCATTAAAATTTCACCTTAAATATTTCAAAAAATCCGACCTTATGTTACTAAACTAGATAACTTTAGGCGAATAAATTCGCCTCTACACTATAGAATACTGATCTGTCTGTAGGGGCGAATTTATTCGCCTGATATGATTAAGATATGAATATCGTAGAAAAAGAACTACACCCAAATTTATTTCTTACTCTATCTTATCCTGTGCTATAATGCCCAGCTTTTCTATCGAATTTATTT
>WTAX01000482.1 GCA_013139395.1 Gammaproteobacteria bacterium
GAACCTGCTGTTGCTGCGGCGCTTGAGGAAATTAAACAGCAGTCACGTATTATGAAAATACTGGGTTCTTATCCAAAGGCTGTTTTGTAATGCCGCAAACCGTTCTTTTAAAAACAAAGAGTCCACAAGCAGTAGCATGTATTGCCCAGTTACATCCTTATATTCCGGGTAAGCCTGTTGATGAGTTAGAACGTGAATATGGTGTAAAAAATGCTGTAAAGGTTGCTTCTAATGAAAATCCACTAGGTCCAAGTCCTCATGTCATTAGCCACTTAACTTCTTTATTACAAAACCCTCAGGAATTATCCCGTTATCCTGACGGTAATGGCTTTGTGTTAAAAAAGAAACTGCTTGATAAACTTTCACCAATAGTTTCTGATTTATCAATGGAACAAATTACGCTGGGTAATGGTTCTAATGATATTTTGGATATGCTGGCCAGAACCTTTGCCGGTACCAATGATGAAGTCATTTTTTCACAATATGCTTTTGCGGTTTATCCCATCGCCACTCAGGCAGTGGGTGCTACTGCAGTGATCACTCAGGCTGTCGACTGGGGGCATGATCTGGATGCTATGCTGGCGGCAATCAGTGATAAAACCCGCTTAATTTTTATTGCCAATCCTAATAATCCAACGGGTACCTGTTTATCTAAAAAAGAGTTATGCTCTTTTTTACAAAAAGTTCCACAAAATATTGTCGTAGTTATTGATGAAGCATATGAAGAATATGCTGCACACCCTCTGTCGGGTTTTTCAGAAAGTTATCACTCACTGATTTCATCACTGGCGGATTTTAATAATCTTATCATTACCCGTACTTTTTCAAAAGCCTATGGTTTAGCTAGTTTTAGAGTGGGTTATTCTCTTTCTTCCAGTGCTATCGCAGAACTGTTAAACCGTGTCAGACAACCATTTAATAATAATACCTTTGCTCTTGAGTCAGCGGCCATTGCTCTGGATGACTCACAACATTTGCAAAAAGGTGTTGAATTGAACTGGCAGGGTATGGCTTTTCTCACTGATGGTTTCAAATTGCTTGGCTTGAATTATATTCCATCAGCCGGTAATTTTGTCTGCGCGCAAACGGGTGCTGACAGTGCTCAGATATATGAAAAATTACTCTATGAAGGTGTTATTACCCGACCTGTTGCCAATTATCAAATGCCGGAACATCTGAGAATATCCATTGGTACGATGGATGAAAATCATAGTGTCTTAGCAGCGCTTAAAAAAGTACTGGCCTGATGAGTTCATCTAATACAGCCCCGGTAAACACAATTGAGCACTTATGTATTATTGGTGTGGGCTTAATTGGCGGTTCATTTGCTCGAGCCGTCAGACAGGCAGGTTTAGTGAAGCGTATCACTGGTTGCGGGCGTAATATTGAGAATCTCAAAAAGGCACTCGAACTGGGAGTAATTGATGATTATTCTCAGGATATCAAACAAGCCGTTAAATCAGCCGATTTAATCTTTATCGCAACACCTGTGGGCAGTTTTCAATCAGTACTTTCACAAATAAAAGAGTCCATGAAGGAAGGTGTTATTATTACCGATGGCGGCAGTACCAAGTCCAGCGTTATTGAAGCAGCCAAAGCTGTTTTTAATGAAGTTCCTGTTAATTTTGTACCCGGACATCCCATAGCAGGTACTGAAAATAGTGGTGTAGAGGCTTCTTTTGCAACACTTTATCAGGATCACCGTGTTATTTTGACACCGCTGGAACAGACAAATCCAGATGCCATTAATATAGTGAGTCAATTGTGGGAAGCAGCGGGTGCAAAAGTCGTGATGATGGATGCTCATCATCACGATTTAGTGTTGGCCGCCACCAGTCATCTGCCTCATTTACTGGCTTTTTCACTGGTTAATACCTTAACTACCTTAGATGAAAAGCAGGAAATTTTTGAATATGCGGCAGGTGGATTTCGTGATTTTACCCGAATAGCTTCCAGTGATCCTGCGATGTGGCAGGATATTTGTCTGGCCAATAAAGAGGCTTTGCTGGAACATCTTGACCATTTCTGCTCTGATCTGAAGCAATTACGCTCTGCTCTGCAACAGGGTGACGGTGACTTTTTAAGGGAGACGTTTACCCGTGCAAAACACAGCAGAGATGATTTTATTGCCAATAAAAACACTTAACAATAGGTAACCACTCAGTGTGTATTTCTTAATAACAGGTGTTTAATACTTATAATAATGAATCCAGATAATTCTTCTTATACCAATACCCGTCTTTCTTTGCAGCTTGATGTTAAGCAATTAGATGCTTTTTGTAAAAAAATTATTTCCCGTTCAAGAAATACTGCCAATATACATGAGGCTCTCAATGTTTTGGAAGCCTTTGTCAGTACCTTCTCCCGTGATTCTCAGGGCAGTGATAATTATCAAGCTATCCAGGATTGCTTAAAATCACATTCGGCTAAAACCCGTGATAAATTAATGCATGAAAAAACGCTGCAATTACAACAGGGTCTGCAGCAGCATAATATAACTTTATTAACTAGTGTCTATAACTCATTGTCACGTAATGGTTTTTACCAGATATTAAGCAATGCGACAGAGCTCATTGAACGTAATACTATTCCAGAAATTGCTCATTGGGTTATTCACTGGAGTGAAGATGCCAAACAAAAAGCAGAGCAGGCCAGTGGCTATCCTGATGCTCTGGACTTTAAAAAAGCCAATATTAATATTGAAGAATATCAGGCTATGAATGATATCAGCTATTTCTTTAACAATACTTACCAATAATACTGTCTACAAAAATATGAATAAAAATAATTTAATTATCAATAAAATAGAGTCTATTGTTAAAGCTGTTTCTGGCAATGTTTTGTTGCCCTATTACTTAAAAGTAAAAGCACAAAATAAGGCGGATGGCTCTTTAATTACACAGGCAGATATTGATGTGCAAAATGCCATTAAGTTAGAACTATCGAATCATTTTCCTGAATATGGCTTTTTTGCAGAAGAACTCAGTGAAGCACAGCTTAATTCATTTTTTTCAGAAAATCATTCAGGTTACTGGTGTCTTGATCCTATTGATGGTACCAGTAATTTTGCGGCAACATTACCCTATTTTTCTATATCATTAGCACTAATTATCAATAGTGAAACGGTGCTTGGTTTGATTTATGACCCGGTTCGTGATGAATGTTTTACGGCAATAAAAGGTGAGGGTGCCTGGTTAAATGGTCAGATAATCAAGCGTTCAGATGCACCTGATAATTTATCTGAATGTATGGCAATAGTCGATTTTAAACGTCTGCCTAATGAGCTGGCTATTAAACTGGTTACAGAACCACCATATCGATCACAACGAAGTTTCGGCTCTGTAGCTCTGGACTGGTGCTGGCTGGCAATGGGCAGATGCCATATCTATCTGCATGGTAAACAAATGTTATGGGACTATGCCGCAGGCTTATTAATCGCTGAAGAATCCGGTTGTTTAACCTGCACTATGGATAGAAAACCAGTTTTTGAAGAATCATTAGATGCAAAAAAAGTCATAGCAAGCACAGGTAAATCATTACAAAAACAATGGCTTGATTTTATTAGCAGCTGAAATTTAGTTTGGCTCTTTCTCTTTATAAATAGGCTTTTTATAACCAAGAATGCTAGGATTCTCTTTTTCCAGCAGCTAAGCGATTAATGGAAACTTTACTGTTTGTCCTGCCATGGCTTTTGACAATCCATAAATACCCAGCATAACGAAAACACTATGCACGCAGGTCAGGTAAGTAATAATAATTGTCCAGGTTATAGCGGCACTAGTGCTGCTGAAGAAGTAAAAAATAGCGACGATAATAACAATAAAAATACCGGCAAAAATACTGGCAATTAATGTTTGTCGGAGGTGATTGTAAGCAACGGAATCAGGTTTATGTGCAAACTTTCTAAATAGATACAAAAGCACAAGAAATGGTATTATCGGGATAAGTAAAAGGTTCGCAAGAAACAGCGTTTCAGCCAATATGGCAATATTGGTTTCGTTTTGATTAGCTTTTTCAGGAACAACAGCTTCCTTCTTTTCAACTTTCTTCATTTGATGATGGTTCGATTAAGTATGTTTAATTAAGGTTATAATAACCAAGCTTATTGCTAAGGTATTTAAACTATAACAAAAAGGCTGAATAAAAGCATTAAAATTGTGTGTATTAATGTGAAAATTTTTTTGCTTAACAAAGAATCAGAGACAATTAAACCTTTATATTGTCAATATTAAGGGTAACTATTCAGTGTGTATTTCTAAATAACGCTTGTTAAGCCCATGGTCACTTATTTTTCTAACTTTGACTTTCTGTTACGAGATGTCGCTGTGCTCAGACAATCAAAGTCAGAAAAATAAGCAACCACAGGCTTTTTGTAAATAATACACTGAATAGTTACTATTAAGGTTTAATAAAACAATATAAAACTTGCACTTAAGTACTTTTTTTGTAAACTAGAGCAGTTTTTTTATTAAATCACTATTTCTCTTGGAAAATTATGTCAGAAGAACAATCAATTACCTATACAGCTCAAGCGGGTGGACATTTAACCGGTCAGATCCGTGTGCCGGGTGATAAATCCATTTCACATCGTTCAATTATGCTGGGCTCATTAAGTCAGGGCCGTATGACCATTAGCGGATTTCTACAGGGTGAAGATTCTCTGGCGACCTTAAAAGCATTTCGTGCCATGGGCGTAAATATTGACGGGCCTGATGAGCAGGGTAAGGTCATTATTGAAGGGGTAGGGATGCATGGCCTAAGCGCACCTGATGAACCGCTTGATTTAGGTAATTCCGGTACCTCTATGCGTTTGTTAACGGGGTTGTTGTCAGCACAGGGCTTTGATATTACCCTTGCAGGCGATCATTCGTTGTCTTCAAGACCAATGAAACGGGTCACTGATCCGGTTATGCAGATGGGTGCAGATATTGAAACCAATAAAGGCGGCACAGCTCCTCTTAAAATACATAGTGATGAAAATACCCGATTAACAGGTATAGATTACACTTTGCCAATGGCCAGTGCTCAGGTTAAATCCTGTGTATTACTGGCAGGTTTATATGCTCAGGGACAAACCTGTGTTACAGAACCTGCTCCGACACGAGATCATACAGAACGTATGCTGCAGGGTTTTGGTTATGTCTTAGATATAAAAAAATTAGATGCCCAGAGTAGTCAAATCTGTCTTCAGGGTGGTGGTCAGTTAACTGCCTGTGATATTGATGTGCCTTCGGATATTTCTTCTGCTGCCTTTTTTATGGTAGGTGCCAGTATTTCACAAGGATCGGATATAACGCTTAAGCATGTGGGCATTAATCCGACTCGTATTGGAGTGATCAATATCTTACAACAAATGGGTGCTGATATTAGCTTATCTAATGAAAAAGAAATAGGCGGTGAACCCGTTGCGGATATTCGTATTCGCTATGCACAATTAAAAGGGATTCATATTCCTGAAGATCAGGTGCCATTGGCCATTGATGAATTTCCGGCGATTTCTATTGCAGCGGCATGTGCTGAAGGCCAGACGGTTTTATCCGGGGCAGAAGAACTACGTGTTAAAGAAAGTGATCGTATTCAGGCCATGATTGATGGTATGAATATACTGGGTATTGACTGTGAAGGCACCAAAGACGGCATGATCATTAATGGTGGTGAGTTTACATCTGGGACTGTAGATAGTCTGGGTGATCATCGTATTGCCATGTCATTTGCTATGGCGGCTTTAAAAGCTAAAGGTGCTATTACCATTAAAGATTGTGCCAATGTAAATACCTCATTTCCCGATTTTATCGGACTTGCACAATCCTGCGGCCTGCAGGTTATTAGTAAGGTAGATGTGTAAATGCCTGATTTAATCCCCGTTATTACTTTAGATGGTCCCGGAGGCGTTGGCAAAGGGACTATTTCAGCTTTGCTTGCTGAAAAACTGGACTGGCATTATTTAGATAGTGGTGCTCTTTATCGTTTGACGGCTCTAGCTTGTGTAGAGAAAGACATTGTTCTTGACGCTGAGCATGACGTCGCAGCAATTGCTGAAAATCTGGCTGTTAAATTCTTACCTCAAGGTGGTATTCTTCTGGAAGATAATGACGTTGAAGCGTTAATACGTACTGAAACTGCAGGTAATAATGCCTCTATAGTCGCCGCTTTGCCAATGGTTCGTGAGGCGCTCTTTAAGCGCCAGAAAGCCTTTTTACAAATGCCGGGTCTTATCGCTGACGGGCGTGATATGGGGACCACTATTTTCCCGGATGCACTATTAAAAGTTTTTTTAACGGCCTCGGCTGATGAAAGAGCAAAAAGACGTTATAAGCAGTTGATAGAGAAAGGAAATAGTGTTAAAATCGCCGACCTTGTTAATGAGATAAGAGAACGGGATGAGCGGGATATGAATCGCAGCGCATCACCTCTTAAAGCAGCACAAGATGCACACATTATAGATACCTCAGAACTGAGTATTAATGAGGTCTTTGAAAAAGTGATGCAGCTCTATAAAAATCTTAATCAATAATGATGTGATTTTTTATAATAAATTTTTTAAAATCGTTTAAAACCTTTATTTAACATTATTTTAAAATAATGACCTGGGGTGATAAACATTACTTAAACTGTAAAAACAAACTGTTTTTACCATAACAGATGATTAACCTTTTATTTAAATAATTGATTTTATAAAAGAGTAATCAAGGATATACCTCTAATGAGCGAAAGCTTTGCTGAATTATTTGAAGAAAGTCTAAAAAAGACTGAAATGAAACCCGGTTCACTGGTCACTGGCGTAATCGTCAGTATTGATAACGATTTTGTCGTTGTTAATGCCGGCCTGAAATCTGAGGGTGTTATTCCACTGGAACAATTTGCTACTGACGGTGAAGTTAAAGTCGGTGACGAAGTGGTAGTTTCTCTGGATACGATTGAAGATGGCTATGGTGAGACTCGTCTATCTCGTGAAAAAGCGAAACGTGCTGCTGCATGGATTCGTCTTGATAAGTCATTTGATGCAGATGAAACTGTTACCGGTAGTATTATTGATAAGGTTAAGGGTGGCTTCACTGTCGAACTTGGTGATATTCGCGCCTTCTTACCTGGCTCATTAGTTGATGTACGTCCAGTACGTGATACCACTTACCTTGAAGGTAAGGAACTAGAATTTAAAGTCATCAAGCTTGATCAAAAACGTAATAACGTTGTTGTTTCTCGTCGTGCAGTTGTTGAAATTGAGAACTCAGCTGAACGTGAGCAATTACTTGAGAATCTTGAAGAAGGTCAAACTGTTAAAGGTATCGTTAAGAACCTTACAGATTACGGTGCATTCATCGATCTGGGCGGTGTTGATGGACTGCTGCACATTACAGATATGGCCTGGAAACGTGTTAAGCATCCAAGTGAAATCGTTGCTATTGGTGACGAGATTGACGTTAAAGTACTTAAGTTTGATCGTGAGCGTTCACGTGTATCTCTTGGTCTTAAGCAGACTGGCGATGATCCCTGGACGCAAATCAAAGCACGTTATGCAGAAGGCACTCGCTTGAGTGGTAAAGTCACTAACCTGGCTGACTACGGTTGTTTCGTTGAAATCGAAGAAGGCGTTGAAGGTCTGGTTCACGTTTCTGAAATGGATTGGACTAACAAAAATATTCATCCTTCTAAAGTATGCAATGTTGGTGATGAAGTTGAAGTTATGGTACTGGATATCGATCCAGAACGTCGCCGTATCTCATTAGGTATGAAGCAATGCTCTCAAAACCCATGGGAAGTATTCTCAGCAACTCATAACAAGGGTGACAAGGTTAGCGGTAAGATTAAATCTATCACTGATTTTGGTATCTTCATTGGTCTTGACGGTGGTATTGATGGTCTTATCCATCTTTCAGACATCTCATGGAACAGTGCCGGCGAAGAAGAAATTACTAACTTCAAGAAGGGTGATGAACTAGAAGCTGTTGTTCTGGCTGTTGATCCTGAACGTGAACGTATTTCTCTTGGTGTTAAGCAATTGGATCAAGATCCATTCTCAACTTATGTTGCTGCCAATCCTAAGGGCTCTATCGTTAACGGTACCGTTAAAGAAGTTGATGCTCGTGGTGCTGTGATTGAGTTGACTGAAGGCGTTGAAGCTTATATCCGCGTTTCTGAACTTTCTCGCGAAAGAGTTGAAGATGCATCAACTATCCTTAAAGTGGGTGATGCATTAGAAGCTAAGTTTATTGGTGTCGACCGTAAGAGTCGTGTCATTAACTTATCTGTTAAAGCGAAAGATGTTGCTGAAGAAGCAGAAGTTATGCAGGAATACACTGATGGTGGTGGTGCAACAACTTCTCTTGGTGATCTGTTAAAAGATCAGTTAAGCAAGAAGTAATAAAATCCAGGATCAAGTTAAAATTGAGATATAAATCCCAATTTTAACTTTGGTTTTGATTTATTTTATTGCTACTATGGTCATTTTATAATAGTATTTTTTACCTGTTCCTCTCAATTTGGAATCTGTTTTTTAGGTAACTAATCAGACTATTTATAAAATTATAACTAATCGACCTAAGGATAATTAAAAAAATGACAAAATCTGAGTTGATTGAAGCTCTTGCTCAAAAACAATCTCAATTAGCCTATAAAGATGTCGAATTAGCTGTAAAATCTATGCTGGATCTGATGGCTCAGACTCTTGCATCAGGTGAACGCATAGAAATTCGTGGTTTTGGTAGCTTTTCTCTTCATTACCGCCCACCTAGAACTGGTCGTAATCCTAAAACAGGTGATGCTGTGACTCTGGCATCGAAATATGTTCCGCATTTTAAACCTGGTAAAGAACTAAGAGAACGAGTTAATAAAACTCGCAGTAAAGAGATACTATAAGCTGAATTTATAAAAAGAATTATCCTTATTTTTACGATCTATTTTGTTTTCTAATATCTTTTTATCGTAATAGAGATAATTCTATTTTTTAGCGTTATACTATTAACAATACATTCTACTAGCTTGTTTCTATCATAATTTTCTTGTGTTATTTTTTTGATATGAATATCGTGCTAGTTTTGTACTATCTTTCTCTTTATACCTTTATTCATATAAACCGATCGGAATAACACATGAAACGATTGTTTAGCATTCTCATTTTATTATTATTTATGGCTTTCGGTGTAGCGATTGCAATTGTAAATGCTGATGAAGTCGTTTTTAATTATTATTATGGCAGTATCTCACAGCCGCTTTCTATACTCCTGGTTGGAGCTATAATGCTTGGTGCTTTATTAGCCACACTTATTAATAGTCTGGTTATTTTAAGTCTACGCCATCAAGTACGTCGTGCTCAGAGACAGCTTAAGAAATTAGATGAAAACTCAGTGACCCTCATTGAATCATCAGAAGCAAAAATTTGAAATAACTATTAGCAATATAACTATTACCAATATAATTATGTCTCATCGTAAAAATAGGCAAACTTACATTATATGATGGATAATTCACCATTATTTATAGCCTTACCTTTTTTCATTCTTGCATTTATGCTGGGCGTTTTTTTTGGAAGAAAAAAAAATGAAAAAACTCCTTCATCTTCGTCCTCTTATACATTAAGTTCTGATTATTTTAAGGGACTCAATTACCTTCTTAATGAACAAACAGACAAAGCAATTAATGTATTTGTTGGTATGTTGGAGGTGGGTGAAGAAACAGTTGATACCCATATTTCACTGGGCAATCTGTATCGCCAGCGTGGCGAAGTTGAACAGGCAATCAAGATCCACCAAAATGTAATTGCAAAACCTTCCCTTAGTCTGGCCAAACGTAATGATGCGCTTTATGAGCTTGCCAGAGATTTCATGAATGCCGGTTTATTAGACAGGGCAGAAAACCTGTTTCAGGAGCTCATTCAAAAGCAATCTCATGTTGCATCAGCATTAAAATACTTACTTTCTATTTTTCAGCAAGAGCATGATTGGCAAAATGCTATTCTTACGGCAAAAAAACTTGAATCTGCGTCTAATAAGTCATACACACTGCAAGTTTCCCATTTTTATTGTGAGCTGGCATTAATTAGTAAAAAAAATGGTAATTTAAAAGAAGCACTTAAGTTAGTAAAAAGAGCTTTAGGGACTGATAAACAATCAGTGCGTGCCAGTATTATAGAGGGTGGAATCCAACGCGATTTAAAAAATTGTAAGGCGGCTACACGCGCCTATAGGCGCGTAGAACAACAGGATTCTTTAATGATTTCTGAGATACTTGAACCCTTGCTGCTTTGTTATAAAGAGTTAAAAAATTATAAAGAAATTAAATCTTACCTTAATCATGTTTTGCATAAGTATGAAGGAGTGACATCAGTTTTACTTTATGCTCAACAATTACAACACTCAATTGATGATAAAGCAGCAGCGCTTTTTATTGTTGAATCACTCCGTAAAAAACCTTCCATACGTGGACTTAGTTCTTTAATTGATATGAGTTTAGATTTTACCAAAGGAACTGCTCATGACAATCTTGTGATATTGCAGGAAATCACCAATAAACTACTGGAAGATAAACCAATATATCACTGCACTCAATGTGGATTTAACAGTAAATCAATGTATTGGCATTGTCCAGGCTGTAAATCCTGGAGCTCTATCAAACCCATTCAAGGAATCGAAGGCGAGTAAAAATAAGTGACCATAGGCTTAACAAACGTTATTTAGAAATACATGCTGAGAGTAGTTACCTAAAAACTTACAATAACAGGCTTTGGTAAACAGTTAATCAATTTTTAATTAGCAGGAAAAAAATGTCATTAGTTAATGAGTCAAAAATCAGCGGGTCGAAAATAATAGTTGCTTTAGATTTTAAAGATGAAGCGTCAACCATGGCTTTGGTCGAAAAACTTGAACCATCACTTTGCAGGCTCAAGGTTGGTAAGGAATTGTTTGTCAGATGTGGACCTGAATTAGTTAAAAAACTAATTCATAAAGGCTTTGATGTCTTTCTTGATTTAAAATTTCATGATATTCCAAACACAGTGGCTGCTGCTTGTCAGGCTGCGGCTGATATGGGTGTATGGATGGTTAATGTTCATGCTTCTGGTGGTCGTAAAATGATGCAGTTTGCGCGTGCAGCAATTGATAAATGTGAACAAAAACCTTTACTGATTGGTGTCACTATATTGACCAGTTTATCTCGTCAGGACATTGCTGAAGTAGGTCTGGACATTGAACCGGCTGA
>WTAX01000140.1 GCA_013139395.1 Gammaproteobacteria bacterium
ACTGATGATCTTGCTCACCTGAAGCACGAGAAGAAGAGTACCGATGAGCGTGTGGTAAAGGGTGTATTTTCAATTCTGCCAATCGGCCTGGTGATTAATGCGGCTCACAGTGCTACCGAGAAAAAGACGCCCAAAGAAATGGAAATCAATGAATACAACCAGAAAATCAGCGATAGAATGGATGAAATTAAGAAAGCTTGTAACATCCAATAAGCTGACAGGGATTTACCAATAGAAAACAAATAGCAATATGATCAAATGTCATCATATAAAAAGGAAATAAGATATGCTAAATAGAAAATTTTCCCTGGGTCTTACAGCCAGTATCATCGCAGCGCTGCCTTTTGCTGTTACAGAGGTGTCAGCCGAGGCTGGACTCGATGGCTCCAGCGATATTGTCTGCGCTGTTATGGATGTGGTTGCATGCGCTGAAGATAAAGGTTGTGTTCAGAATACTGCCAGAGGCTTTGAGTTACCTGAATTCATTATCCTGGATAGTAAAAAGAAATTTTTGCGAGCTGCCTATGAGACTGGCCATAAAGCGGTTTCACCTGTAAAAAACTTTGAACAAAGTGGTGCTCATTTTATTATGCAGGGTGTCGAAAATGGCCGCGGCTGGAATATTGCCATTGATACCAAAAATGGAACAATGAGTGGTTCTGCAGTGGGTGATGCAGTAAGTTTTCTTGTCTTCGGCACTTGTACGACACTTTAAGGAGATCATTATTATGTCTATCAGGAACAACCTGGCTTCATGTACATTAGCCTGCATCATTGCTACATCGACTTTTACCTTAAGCTCAGCCGCAAATGCCAGCGATGCCGGTGCTTTTATTGGCGGCGTATTTGCAACCAAATTACTCGGTAATATGCGACGTAGTGCTGATGCTGAACAGGAACAAGCTGCAGCTGCACAGCAGCCTATAATGGTTCAAAGTGCCAGTAGTAAACCGTCTGCAGAACAGCGAATAAAACAGCTTGATAAGCTGGCCGCCGGTGGTTACATCACTCCTGCTGAATATAAAAAGAAAAAGCAGGCAATTATTAACAGTATGTAATGTACAAATATGGTGATCTGGAATCAATTACAGCATCACCATATCATCCTATAACAGACTCCCGGGCTCTTTAATCTACAGATGATGAACCTTCAGAATTTAAGCCCTTTTCAATTAATGCTAACTGTGACAAGCATATAAAATGGAATTAATTGTTATCATCATTACCTCTGTTTTTATTTTACTGCTCATATACAAGAACAGAAAATTATCAAATCAAATTAGTTCAAACACAAATAAAATGAATAATGAGATCATTGAATGTAAACAATCAAAAAGAAATCTCACCGAAAGCGAAGAATCATATCGTTACCTGATTGATAATTCCATGGTTGGTATTTTCAATTCCGATCTAAATGGTCAATTCATTTTTGTCAACACAGCTATGAGTCGAATGTTTGATTTCGACAATCCCTTACAGATGACAGGTAAAATGTCACTTAATCACTGGAAAGATCTCAAGCAACGTGAACAATTTTTAACCCAATTAAATAAATATGGCCATATTAGTAATTTTGAAGCAGAAGGTGTTACTCATATCGGTCGAAAAATTCATATTATTTTTTCTGCAACATTGCATGATGATATTATCAATGGCATGGTGATGGATATAACAGAGAAGAAACTTGCAGAACAAAAAAATATTATCTATCAGCAAAGGCTCAAGACTCTTGCCTCCCAATTAATTATAGCCGAAGAAAAGGAAAGACATCGAATTGCGATAGGCTTACACGATCATATTGGCCAGTCTCTAGTTTTTTTTCGTATACAATTAGACAATTTACGCAAACAGGTAGCAAAGGAAAAAGCGCTCAAAATGATTGATGAACTATCACATTCGTTTCTCCATATGATCCAGGATATAAAAGAGCTAGTTTTTGAACTGAGCTCTCCTCTACTCAATGAAATAGGATTGTCATCAGCAATATCACAGTTTCTCAATGAACAAATTGGCCAGAAATATAATCTTGAGGTAGAATTTAATAACTATTGTCTGGCAGAACCTCAAAATATCGAAATAAGAACCATTTTATTCCGCAATGTCCGTGAATTACTGTTTAATATTGTCAAACATGCCCATGCAACAAAGGTCATCGTATCGATTGAAAGCAATGAAAGCAAATTAATAATTATTATTCAGGATGATGGTATTGGTTATGAGGTTGACCCTATAATTAAAATTCAGTCATCTGAAATAAAATTCGGACTGTTTAGCATCTCAGAGAGAATGGATGATATGAGTGGTTCATTAACAATTGAATCAGAACCTGGAAAGGGATATAAAGCGATATTAGTAGCACCCCTTCTTTAGACGGGGGAAGCTAAGAGCTGAATCAGAAAATGACTTTGTGGAAAAATTAGATGCCTACAAATATTTTATTAGTTGATGACCATGCCATTGTTCGCAAAGGATTACAGGTTCTTCTGGAGGATGATGAAGATCTGAAAGTGATTGGGGAAGCTGGCGATGGTGATGAAGCAGTAGCTCTCAGCCGCGAATTTATGCCTGATGTGGTTATTATGGATATATCAATGAAGGGATTAAATGGCATTGAAGCAACAAAACAGATTTGTAAATACTGTCCCGAAACAAAAATAATTGCTTTATCAATACATTCTGAAAAACACTTTGTTGAAGACATGCTCCAGGCTGGTGCCGCAGGATACATTCTCAAAGAAAGTATTCCCGAGGATCTGATACGTGGTATCAAGGCAGTGATGAACGGGGAAGGTTATTTGAGTCCATCAATTGTCGGGATTGTTGTTTCCCGCTATCATGAAGGCATGTTTCAGACGCAAAAGTCTATAAAAATATCGGAACCACTTCTTATTACCAAACTGCATCAACCAGAACTTTCTGTCAATCATTTGCATCGTCCACGATTATTGAAAATGCTGGATGATAAACGTCATGTAAGTTTACAGAACATCATAGCACCGGCAGGATATGGAAAAACAACATTGGTCAGTTGCTGGGTTAATCATACTGACTGGCCCACTGCCTGGTACTCCCTTGACGAGACTGACAATGAATTACGCCAGTTTCTTCTCTATTTCATTCACGCTCTTCAAAGTCTGTTTCCTGATTCCCTGAGTAAAACAAGTGAGTTTCTGAGCAGCCCAAACCTGCCGACAAATCCTGTAATAGTTAGCCATTTAGTGAATGAGATTCATGAAATTAGGCAGAATTTTATTTTTGTGCTGGATGATTTTCACCATATAACAAGTTTATCAGTGCATGATCTCTTGTCCTCAGTATTGCGCTATCCCCCCGATAATATGCATCTTGTCATTGTTGCTCGCAGGGATACGTTTCTGCCCTTAAACGCCTTTCGTGCTCAAGAAAAGGTCAATGAAATCCGTTTAAATGACCTGAAACTTTCGGAGTCAGAAATCCAAGAATTTCTACAAATGGCAACAAAAAAAGAGGTTGATACCAAAACCAGTTCATATTGGATGCAAAGAACCGAAGGCTGGATTACCGCTCTTCAACTTGCAGTTCTTTCTATGTCTCATAAAAACAATATAACAACTTTTTCGGATAAAACAGCAATAGATGCCAATTATATAATGAAATATTTTAATTCTGAGGTTATTGTTCAACAGGATCCAATTATTCAAAAATTATTAATGTGCACATCTATTTTGAATCGTTTTTGTGCCCCCCTATGCGAAGCTGTCTTTCTTTATGAAGATGACTCAGAACAAAAGAAAATCAATGGCAAAGATTTTATCGACAAATTACATCAAAACAACCTGTTCATAATCGATCTCGATGGCAATAATTATTGGTTCCGATATCACCATCTTTTTCAGGAACTTTTACACAAACTTTTAGTTGAAAACTATAGTCAAAATGACATACTAAAACTCCATTCTCATGCCTCTGAATGGCTTGAAGATCATAACCTGATCGAGGAGGCGATTCAACATGCTGTAAAGAGCAAAAACATTATCAGTGCAACTAATATTATTGAGCGTCACCGGTATGAAGAACATGAAAAAACATGGTGGAATATTGAAAAATGGCTTAAATATATCCCTGACCCAATAAAAGAACAAAACCCCGGAATTTTGTTAGCTCATAGCTGGATTTTACACGACCGCTTTCAATTAAAAGAGATGAGTATCATCATTAAACGACTGGAAACCGAATTTGACGATAAGTTGCCAGACAAGACAGCTTTGGGAGAACTGCGTCTTTTTCAGGGTATTTTAAAATACTGGCAGGGAAAAGGAGAAGAGAGCATCAAACTACTGCAAGAAGCTGAACATTGTATTCATGAAAAATATTTTAGATTGACAAGAATTATTGATAATTATAAAGCAGTGGCGAATCAAATGACTGGCCATGGGAAAGCAACATCACAGGAACTAAACACTAGACTCAGTAGCAACCTATTTAAAAACAAAGCAAATACTATCCAGATATATCTCTCAAAATCTTTTGTTGATATGCTTTCGGGTAACCATGCCATGTCAGCTGATGATGCACATAATTTAGGATTAGTGCCCAATGTTTCAGTTGAACCAATGCCAGCAGGTTGGATAAATTACATTCAAGCCGTTAGCTTATTTAGAAGTAATAAACTGGAAGAAGCATTGCCATATTTCATGTCATTAGTTGAACAGCGATATAGCATGATAACAAGAGCTTCCGTCGATGCTATGATTGGACTTGCACTCACATATCAGGCAATGAACAGGCCAGATGCATGCCAGGAAACTATAAAACAGTTAAAGGATTTTTCCAGAGATCTTAATGATCTGCAATATATTAAACTGACTCAATCTGCTATTGCTCGACTTGCTCTGGCACAGAATAACCGGTCATTAGCAGAACATTGGCTACTGTCATTTGACGACCAAACACCTTTATCAATGATGTTTGTCTGGTTAGAGAATCCATCCATCACAAAAGCCAGAGTATTACTCGCAATCGGTTCAGATGATAGTCTGCAACAAGCCTGCCAATTGCTTGAATCGACAAAAGCTGAATTGGAATCATTACACAACACCTGTCAAAAGTTCGAAATAATACCTTTACTGGCATTGAACTACTATAAACAAAATCGTATTGATAGGGCTCTGGATGTTCTTAAAGAAATGATTAACCTGACAAGTTCAAACAATTGGATACAGCCATTTGTTGAGTTAGGAGCGCCCATGAAAAAAATGTTGATTCAAATTCTGGAAAAAACTGAAGCATTAAGCAAAATAGAAACTGATTTTATCAAAAACATTGTTGCTTCATTTGCTTCCAAAGAGCACATGATGCAACCTGAACAAACTTCATTGACCACTGAGCAATCAACACCCGTAAAATTTCAGGTTCAGGACTCATATCTCACCAGTCGTGAAATTGAAATTCTAATATTACTAAAACAACGCCTTAGTAATAAGGAAATTGGTGAAAAGCTCTTTATATCAATGGAAACCGTTAAATCTCACATGAAAAAAATATTCACAAAACTCAACGTTGGCCATCGAAAGGATGCCGTTGAGAAAGCCAATGAGCTTGGCTTTTATGACATCAGCTAACCTTATCTACTGAAATGATAAATTTTTACAAATACAATACTTCAAACCACCTAAAATCAATCACATTTATCTGCTTTTTTACCCCTCCCCCCTTTTCGGGTGATCTGTTTTCACTCTTACAGAGGGATTTCTTTGGTTCTTAAAAAAGGTTACCATTTTAATACAATAATATAACAAATGTTTGCAATTTTTATTTTGGTAATTTTTATTTTGGCAGCCTCCAATGGACTCAAAACAGATGGATCAGCTTACGTTATCAACATCAGTAAACTATCAAATTACAGTTCAAGGGTGGCTGGATGACAGTTGGTCTGAGCGACTTTCTGGAATGCATATTGAGGTCAAAATACCAGAAAATAAAGTACCTGTAGCCATTTTGGATGGAACACTCAAAGATCAAGCTGAATTGCTTGGGGTATTGAATAGTCTTTATGAATTACACTTGCCTATTATTTCCGTAGAATTAATAGCCCTTAGCCAAGCTTAAAAGGT
>WTAX01000418.1 GCA_013139395.1 Gammaproteobacteria bacterium
GACTTTTCAGAGCATTTTGAATTCACCCGTAGGGTGACTACGAATAAATCCAAAATAACCTGCAAAGCCTTGAATCTCCAGCACCTTGATCGCTCTCGCTACGATTCAACTGATTAATTTAGGATAATATTTGCAAAGTATAGCATGTAACATGAGTATAATTTTCAAAAAGGTCACATTTTGAAAGCCGTAATCAGTTGTTTAATAATATATCTTTGCTTTATATTTTAAAAATCACTGCTATAATTTGGAGTGATTCGATGTATTAATAGCAGATATTTGCTGGCTTATGGTTGCTCAAATGACCATGTATCAGGACTAAATAACTCAGTACGTTAAACCTAGAAAAATCTTAATCATGACACACAAATCACACACTTCACATGACAAAAAAAGTGATAAATTCTATATTGATGATCTTGATCATAAAAAGATTTTACGAAAATTTTTGCGTCTCAATAGCCTGAAATTAGAGCGTACAAAGGCTTCACTTAAACAACGTCAAGTTGAGTTTTTACAACTATTACCATTGTTATTTCATATCAATCACCCATCACTACCGGGTTTTGTTTCAAGCCAATGCCCTGCGGGTATAGCCAAATATAATCCCGATAAGGATACTATTCGCTGTGCCAGAAAAATAAGTAAATCATTTGAGTACAAGCGTCGTGCCTATCGGCAATATGATATTCACGCCCTTTATTTTATGGGCAGTACAGGCACTATAGCTTATTCAGATAAGAGTGATTTTGATGTCTGGGTCTGCCACCGTGAAGATCTCTCGAATCTTGAATTGAAAGAATTACAGCAAAAAAATGAACGCATTAGCAAATGGTGTCTGGAGTTTAATCTGGAGGTCAATTTCTTTTTAATTCATACCGATAATTTTCGTCAGGGAAAAATTGATAAACTGTCTTCAGAAAGTAGTGGTACAACTCAGCATTTATTGCTCCTGGAAGAGTTTTATCGGACATCAATGCTATTAGCAGGGCGTTATCCCATCTGGTGGTTAGTACCACCACAGTTTGAAGCAGACTATGATGAATACGTTGCAAATATTTCTCATAAACGATTACTCAATAAATATGATTTTTTAAATTTTGGTTCAATCAATCACATTCGGGCGGAAGAATTTTATGGTGCTACCCTATGGCATATTTATAAAGGCATTGATTCCCCATATAAATCAATCCTGAAGCTGTTGTTAATGGAGAGCTACGCTAAGGAATATCCTGATATTAATCTGCTCTGCCTGCAATTTAAGCAATTGGTTTACCAAAATGATAAACCTGATATCGATCAGCTTGATCCCTATATTATGATGATGGACAAGATCACTGTACATCTTCGTGAAGAAAATAGCTTAAAACGTTTAGAGTTAGCCAGACAATGCCTGTATTTGAAAGTTAATGAATCATTGACGGAATTAAAAAATGTCACTTCACATGAATGGCGCAAAAAAATTATGCATAAGCTGGTGGCACAATGGCAATGGAAGCAGCCACAGCTCATTTTATTAGATGATAGAAATAATTGGAAAATTCAAGAAGTTAGTAAAGAACATAAAAATATTATAGAAGCTTTAACGTTTAGTTATAGAAAATTATCGGATTTTTTTCGATATCAAAATAAAGATATTCGAATTAGTAAACGAGATTTGCATATCTTAGGTCGCAAACTTTATGCAGCCTTTGAAAAAAAAGCAGGAAAAATAGAAATCATTAGTCAGGATCGTGATATTAAAATTCATGAAGCACATGTATCACTCTACCCCATCACTCATGATAAAAAATCTAAGACAAGCAGTGAACATGGCTGGGCTTTATATGTGGGTGCGTTCAATAGTATTGATAATAAAACACCGGCGCCAGCTAAAAAATCAACCCATTTACTGAAGTTGATATGCTGGGGTTTTTTTAATCGGGTTATTTCCAGTCAAACAAATTTTATCCTGAGTAAAGAGATAAAAGTGCTTACTATTCGAGAGATTAAGCAGATAATTGAAATGTTGGAAACGGTCTTTCCCGATGCATTACCCGGTTATGCTGCTGTTGATGCTTTGATTAAACCAGCACAACTGGATGAAAATATTCTTTTCTTGAATATAGGTATTGATCCGTTTCTTACCCATCATTCTATAGGGACACAAATTGCAACGAATCAAACGAATGCACTCAATTATGGCTCAATGCATGAAAATCTTCTGATGACAATTGATCAGGTGATGTTGAATAGTTGGCGAGAAGTAATGACCTATCATTTTGCAGGTGAGATCGGCTTAATCGAATGTCTCTGTCAGTATGTAAAATGGAATAATGAAATAGAAATTGCTCAAGCATTAAAAAAACCGAAACAGCCAACGCTTGTTTGTTGTTTTTCATCAGTGCGGGGTGAGGCGATCTCAAGATGCATAAAGCAACTATTTAAAAATGTATTGACTGCTTTTCATGGTAAAGAGTCAGCACTGAAAACTCGCTATTTATTTGTCATAGAACAAAGTTTCTACCTCCTATGGCTGGAAGATAGTGGTCCAAAGTACCAAAAAATCCCTGATCAGAAAGAATTGATTCGTGAATTATCATACCCTCAGGCAAATTTTCATTCATTAGTTATGGACTCGGGCTTTAATGAATTTAAAGTGCTCAAGCTGATCTTTAGTCAGAATAAAGAAAATCATATTCAACTATTTTATCAAAATCACAGAAAGACAGCTGACATCTATATTATTGATGAGCGCGGCAGTCTTTATCATCAATCAACCATGATTGAAAATAATAATATCCACATTAACCATTTTATATTATTCCTGGACTCTATCATTAACCGTTTGAGTTATAGCAGCTGTTACCTTAATGGTTCGTTTGAAGGTGATTTGGACAGCTCTTTGATTGCTTCTTTATCTGACCTGGATGCTGCTATTGATGCTGAGGTTGATCTGAAATTAGAAGTATTTGAAATCCAAAAACAATCACCAGGTCAGTTGCTACTTGAAGAACAATTTTCAAAACTGCAAAATCTACCTGCTCAGTTTTTTAGAATACAGGTTATTACAGATTTAAATAAAGATGGCAGTCGGCGTTATATCATTTATGCCAATGAAAAAGAATTTAATTCCTTTGAGTATGGCCGGGGTATTTATAAGAAAGTGGCTGAGGAAGTGATTAAAGCAAGACGTAATAAACAACGTTATCCTATCTATATAACGGATATTGATTTATCAACTGAACTCAAAGAAGCTGAAACCAGTCATGGTATTCAGGCAACTCAGCTGCTTAAATTTAAGCAGGAAATTGAACGTCGTTTGAATCAGGCGATTAAAAATTTGTGACCATAGGCTTAACCTTAAGCCTAATATTCAAAATCACTCACGTTTTCTATAATTAACTTAATATCTTTTTCCCAGCGCTCAAAAATATCACTTAACTCTTTATCAGCCGGTCCTTTTAAAAAGGCATGTGAAATAAATTGAGGCGACATAGCCGCTAGAATCGTTTCTTGATCTTCGGCAAAAATGGTAATAGCTAAAGGAAGATAAGGTGCCAATTCGGGATATTGGTCAGGTAACGATTTAATTTCTTCAGGTTTGCCAAAAAACACGACACGATATTTATCTGTTTTAAAACCCATGCCTGTTAAGCCAATATCAACCCTCTGTACAATGCTGATGGTATAACCCGCTTTAATAATTTCATCCTGCAGGACAGTCATTGTTTCTGGAAATGCTTCATAAGAACGTCCCATAATTAACATTTTATGATCAGCCAAAACGCTGCTTGAGACAAAAAGAATCATAGTAGTGATGCCAGCCATCACTGCTTTTAAAAAGAAGGTTCTTAAAAAGACTGCTGTTAAATTATTGTGTATTATCATTTGCTTATCAAGTTTTTACAAAGTGCTTTCTTCAAGTATTGCTTCATATTTTTCTGACATGTATTCACACTTTTGTTTTAATTCATTATTATTAAATAAAGAACAAAGGTAATCAGGATTTACCGTCATGACCAGGACGCTATCATCTTTCTTAACAACGGTTGCTCGAAAAGGTAAAAACATGCCAATACGCGGATCAACAGCAAGTGCCTCATTCAGAAAAGTAAAATTACAAAAATAAATTAAATATTGCTCA
>WTAX01000133.1 GCA_013139395.1 Gammaproteobacteria bacterium
CAAAAAAGCTTTCCACCAGAGAAGCCAGAATGACACAGATAACAATCAGAGGAATATCAAATAAAATATTTCCCATAATACCGCCAATCATCATCAGCGGTAAAAAAGCGGCAATGGTTGTTAATGATGAGGCAATAACAGGGACAAACATTCTTCTTGCCCCACCTTCGGCTGCCATCAATGGCGCTTCACCTCCCTGATAATGTGCCAGAGCATCTTCACCCACCACAATGGCATCATCAACGATGATCCCTAAAGCCATGATCAGACCAAACAGGCTGATCATATTAATCGTGCCGCCAAGCGCATATAAAATGGCCAGAGTCGCCATAAATGACACGGGAATACCCAGAGCAACCCAAAATGCCACACGTGCATTTAAGAACAAATATAAGATCAACACGACTAGAATTAATCCGCCACCACCATTTTTTACCAGCAAATAAATCCGGTCACGGATCATTTCCCAGCTGGCATCAAACACTTCAAGTTTGATATTAGGTGGTAAGACTGCGCGTTTTTCTGCCAGCCAGTGCTGTAAAATTTCAGCCGCTTGTAGTGCATTACCATCTTCGGTACGCTGCAATGCCAGTTCGGCAACGGCTTTGCCTTCTTTTAAACGTAACACGCCTTCACTATCAGGCTCACGCTTTATCTGTGCGACATCACCCAGGCGCACAAAATCAGTGCTGTTACTCACTATGGGGATACGGGCAAACTCCATTTCACTGCGAGCCTGCTCCAGACTACGTAATTCTTTGGCATTATGCTGACTACCCAGAGTTCCGGACGGCATATCCTGACTAAAGGTATTAATACGTGCACTGATCTCATCCAGTGTCAGCTCTAAATACTGCAATTGTTCAATAGGTATTTCAATGCTCACTTGCTCATCAGGCAAACCGTTAATTTCTACTTTATCAATACCTAAACTGGTCAGTTCCCGTTCAAATTGATTGGCTAAGATCCTCAATTCACTTAAATCAGATGTGCCGGATAAAAGGATCTTGGCCACACCTTCATAACGGACTAAATTCTCAATCTGAGGCTTTTCGGCATCTTTGGGTAAGTTTCGAAACTCATCCACTTTTTGTTTCACTTTATCCAGTGCCAGAATCATATCTGTACCATCATTAAATTCTAACTGGATAGATGCAACGTTCTGTGCTGAGGTTGATGTCATATTTTTTACATTATCAACTGATTTAAGCGACTGCTCTAAGGGGATAGTGATCCCTTCTTCAACATCTTCAGCACTGGCACCACTCCAGATCACCCTGACACTGACACGATCCAGCTCAAAAGTCGGAAAAAATTGTATATTGAGTCTATTTAATGCAAACACACCCGATAGGATCATCATCATCATCAATAAGTTAGCAGCAACCTTGTGATGAGCAAAAACAGATAGTAGTTTCATTTTTTTATGATCACCTGGTGAACAATGATATAGGATAAGATTAGTTTCATAGGGCTTTAAGACTATTCAACTATTTGACTATTTCAACTTTCAGTCCGGTAAACGCATTAGGCAGATGTGTCGTCAGGATGGCATCACCGGAATTCAGTGCATCACTTGCAATTAATAGTTGTGAGTCCCGTATAGAGCCAAAGTATTCCCCTATTGTTTTCACTTTAACTGCCTGCAGACGATTATCTTTAATTTGATACAATCGCTCAGAGCCATACATTGCCTGATACGGCACTTTAATCATATTATCCCGAGCCGTTCGCTGCAGTCGAACCACCACAATCGCACCGATGCGAAAATACACTTTATCTGCTGTTATGGTAAATATCGCGTCAACACCGCTTGCCTGAGCTTCACCAGAAATACGTTCTAACAGCAATGGCACCTGACTACCCCTCTCCTGGCTGCCATTCTCTTGACTACTAGAGAAAGCAAATCCTGTTAACGTCTCACCATCACGAATACTTTGCTGTATTTCAGAAAGGCTATTGGCCGGTAGTTTCGCACGAATTTCCAATCGTTCTGTCGAATAAAAACTGAGTAATTTTTCATTAGCATTAACCCGATCACCCTGAGCTACATTCACTTTCGCTACAACACCGGAAAAAGGCGCATAAATCTGACTACGCTGCAGAGCCAGACGACGTTGTTCTAAATCAGCCTGCGCCTGTATCAAGCGTGCTTCTAATTGCTCCTGACGAGGCTGATGTTCCTGCACGGAAAACTGCATTTTAATAAAAGATAAACGCTGCATTTCTACTTTCTGCATCGCCTGTTCTGTTTCTGAAACTGAACCCAGATTCCGGCTTTTTACTTTTTCTGCTCGTGCCAGCGCCTTTTCACTTAATTTGAGTAGTTTTTTCTCATTTTTTAATGATGTTAAATTTGTTGTATGACGCAATTGCTCACTTTTAATCAGGGCTTTCAGTTCATTCACTTTTGCCTGGGCAAACTTAAATAACGGCTCAAAATCAGCCTTGTCCAGACTCAGCATTAACTGCCCTTTTTTGATACTCTCACCTTCTTTAACT